>NZ_JBBMFO010000002.1:0-103569 GCF_040096015.1 Peptoniphilus hominis (ex Hitch et al. 2025)
GTCTAAGTATTGATTTTTAAATGAAAAGAGAGACTCGAGTTAACGAGTCTCCCCAATATTTGACATAGAGCCAAAAAAATGGGGGAGACCTTATAATAATTTCTCCTGCCAAAAATTTCCAATTAAGAAAAAATTCACAGAGATAAAAATTTAGTCAGCAAAAATTTTTGAAGGAAATTTAAAAAAGTGCAAAATTTTTCAGCCTTTAAAAATTTTTTAAATAAAAATATCTGTTAGAGATTTACTCCCCAACAGATATTATAGAGCCATTATAATGAAAGTTATTATAATAGATATCCTAACACAGGACAGTTTTATTAATTTACAAAATAGAAACCCATAGTGGTTTCTATTTTTTTTGCTCAAATTTATGTTATAATACAAGTCGGAGTGATGAAATGAAAAAGAAATTTATAGCTATAGGATTAAGTGCCCTACTTTTATTTGCGCCCCTAAATATTTTTGCAAAGTCTTTTACTGATTTGAGCAAAAATGGCAAAAGTGCTTGGGCATATGACTATGTAGAGGAATTATCTAAGGAAAATATTTTAAAGGGTTATGAAGACGGAAGTTTTAAACCAAATAATCCCGTCAGCTTTTTGGAAATTATGCAAATTTTAAAGACTGTTTTAAATCCTAGCCAAGATGAAATAAATTCAGCTAGGGCTGCTTATCTTGAATTTGTTAATGCCAATGGAATAGTAGACTGGGCAAAGGATGCAGTTTGCTACAATCTTTACCATGGCACAATTACTGAAAAGACTATAACAAGTGCGCGTGAAAAGGGATTTTTGGAAAATAAAGTTTATCCAAATAGAAATACAATTGCAGTTTATTATGCCAGAGCCTTTAAACTTGAAAAAACTACAGACACATCAAACTTAAAATACAAGGACATTAATAATATTAATCCACTAACTATGGAGTATCTGCCAAGTCTTGTAAGTGCAAATATTTTTACAAGCACAGGTTCTGATGGCAACTTCAATGGAAATTTTGCCATAAGAAGAAGCGAAATTGCTGTTATTACTTCAAGAGGTCTTGCCTATGTAAGTGGAAATCTTGATAAGGTTAAAGGAAATGGAAATGCACCTGCTGGAGAAGATTTATCTGTAAATAATAGTGATAATAAAGCTCCTGAAGAAAATAATGATGCTAATAATGCTGTAAACAATAATTCAATTTTAAATGGTGGAGAAGCTAAAGGTAATACAGAAGATTTGACACCAGCTGAAGTAGGCACTATGGTCAACTTCAAGGGTGAAGTCATTGAAGTAATCGATGGCGGTAATGTAAAATTTATTAGGGTAAAGGTTACTGAAAGCGACTCAGATAAGTTTGGACCAGGCAATATTATAACTATCAACACTTTTAAGGCTCACAAGCTAAATGACCTTGTGGAAGGTTCTGGAATTTTTGGCGAAAATTCTTTGACAAATATTAAATTAAAGTAATAAGAAGGGCTGTTTTATGACGGCCCTTTCAAATTGGAGGAAAATTGGAATTTTTAAGTAGAAGTGAGAGGATGCTCTCAGCCGATGATATAAAAAAAATTAATTCAAAATCTGTCTTAGTCTTTGGGCTAGGTGGCGTTGGTGGGTCCTCAGTTGAAGCCCTTGTTCGTGCTGGCATAGGAAAAGTTGGCATTGTGGATGGCGATGAATATGAAATTACAAATGTAAATAGACAAATTTTTGCAACTACAAAGACTCTTGGCATGAGAAAAGTAGATGCCTGCCAGGAAAGACTTTTGGAGATAAATCCTGAAGTAAAAATAAAAAAATATGATTTATTTGTAACGGAAGAAAACATAGGAGAAATTGACTTTGAATCCTACGATTATGTTATAGATGCCATTGATACAATTACTTCTAAGCTTTTAATAATAAAGGTAGCTCATGAAAAAAATATAAAAATAATTTCTGCCATGGGTGCAGGCAATCGCCTTGATCCGACAAAATTTGAAGTCCTAGACATTGAAAAGACAAAGAATGACCCAGTAGCAAGAATTATGAGAAAAAAATTAAAAGAGATGAATATAAAAAAATTAAAGGTAGTTTGCTCCAAGGAAATCCCAATAAAGACAGGAGACAGAACTCCAGGTTCAATTTCTTTTGTGCCACCTGTTTGTGGTATGGTTTTGGCTTCCTATGTGGTCTCTGATATCTTAAAAAGTTGAAATGATAGCGAAAAAAACATATAATAATTAGCAGTAAGGAGAAGTCATGGATATAAATACTTTAAATGATAAACAAAGAGAAGCACTTTTGGCGACAGAAGGTCCCCTACTTATTTTGGCAGGGGCTGGTTCTGGCAAGACCAAGGTTGTAACTTCAAAAATTGCATACTTAATGGAAGAATTAAAGGTGCCTTCATGGAAGATTTTGGCAATTACTTTTACTAATAAGGCTGCCAAGGAAATGAAGGACAGGGTTCAAAAACTAATTGACAGAGACATCTCCTCAATGTGGATAGGAACTTTTCACTCAATTTGTGTGAGAATTTTAAGAAGAAATATTGAAAGAATTGGCTATAATGGAAATTTTACTATTTACGACAGAGATGATCAGATAACAGTTGTCAAAGAAGCTATAGCTGAACTTGCTATTGATAAGGACATGTATAAGCCAAGGTCAATTGTAAATGATATTTCAAATATCAAGGGCGAAGGCCTTAGTCCAAATGAATACATAGAAGCTAACAAGGATAATTTTTTCAAGGAAAATCTTGGCAAAATTTATGAGCTTTACGAGAAAAAACTTAGGAAAAATAATGCTCTAGACTTTGACGATCTTTTAATAAAAACTGTAGATATTTTAAGATCTGAAGAAGATGTTAGAGATTTTTATAGGGACAAGTTTGAGTATATTTTTGTTGACGAATATCAAGACACCAATAAAATTCAGTACGAGCTAATAAAATTAATTGCAGGCAAAAATCCCAACCTCACTGTAGTTGGAGACAATGACCAATCTATTTACAAGTGGCGTGGTGCCGACATCAACAATATTTTAAACTTTCACAAGGATTTCCCTGGTGCAAAAATTGTAAAGCTTGAGCAAAATTATCGTTCAACGCAAAAAATTCTTGATGTTGCAAATGAAGTCATTGGATACAACACTACTAGAATTGACAAAAATCTTTGGACTGCAAGAGATGAAGGAAAAAATGTAGTTTACCGAGAGTTTCCTCACTCAAATGAAGAGGAATATGGAGTTATAAATAAAATTATTGCCCTAAATTATAAGGGCGAAGAATTTAAGGACATGGCAATCCTTTATAGGACCAATGCTCAGTCAAGAGGTTTTGAAGAAGCCCTTGTGAGAGAGAGAATCCCCTATAAAATCGTTGGCGGACTAAAATTCTACGACAGAATGGAAGTAAAGGATGTCCTTGCCTACCTTCGCGTCTTAAATAACACTGATGATAATGTCAGCCTTTCTAGGATTATAAATAAACCTAAGAGGGGTATTGGAGATACATCTCTAGCTGATTTATTAGACTATGCAGATGCTAAGGGACTTTCACTTTATGATGTAGTGACAAATATTGACAAATTTGAAGACTTAAATCTTAGGGCGAGAAAAAATATTAAAGATTTTGGCAGTATTTTGAAAATTTTAAAGGAAAGGGCAGGGAATCTTTCTATTGGAAAACTCTTTGAAGAGGTTTTATATGAAAGTGGCTACGCTCTTGACTTAAAGAATCAAAATACAATTGAAGCAAAGACTCGACTTGAAAACATAGAAGAACTTCACTCAAACATAATGGAATACGACAGAGAGGGAGTGGAGCTAGCTGAATATTTAAATACACTTTCTCTTTTATCAGATGTGGATAAAACTTCAGAAGACAGCGGAGTTAACCTCATGACAATGCACGCTGCCAAGGGACTTGAGTTTGGCACAGTATTTTTAGTTGGACTTGAGGAAGGACTTTTCCCAACAAGCAGAGCTCTTGAAAGTGATGAAGAAGTTGAGGAAGAAAGAAGACTTTGCTATGTAGGCCTAACTCGTGCCCGCAACAATTTATTTATTTCATCTTCAAGGACTCGTTCCATGTATGGCAAGCTCACTCCTGCAAAGAGGAGTAGGTTTATTGGAGAAATGGGCGACAAAATAGAAATTATTGAAGATAAAAAGAGAGAATTACTTGAAATTCGCGATTACAACGAAGGCAATACTTCAGTCACTAGACCTAAAAAATTCTTTGGCTTGGACAAAAAAGTTGAGACAAGTAAAAAATCAAGCCATGGAAAAAATATAAATGTTGGCGACAAGGTTAAACACAAAATTTTTGGCAAGGGTATGGTAGTACAAAAGAAGGAAAAAAATGGCGACTACGAAGTTGTAATTTCCTTTGACAAAAAGGGTCTAAAGAGGCTAATGCTTTCTGTTGCCCCTATAGAATTAGTTGATTAGTTGGTGAAATATGGATGATAAAATAAAAGAAATGGATAATCTAATTGCTGAAATCGACAAATTAAATTACCATTACTACACCTTAGATGAGCCACTGCTTTCTGATGCAGAGTACGACAAATTATACGACAGGCTCGTAAATCTTGAAAATGAAAGTGGGACAGTTTTGCCCTATTCTCCAACAACAAGAGTTGGCGGTGCAATTTTAGATAAATTTGTAAAGCACACTCATCTTGCTAGACTTTACTCCATGGATAAGGCTCAGGGAGACGAGGCACTTCTCGCTTGGTACAATAGAATAGAAAAGTTTGTAAAAGAATATAATTTAGATCATGTAAACAAACTTCCAGAGCCAGAATTTATTGTGGAATTAAAGTTTGATGGTCTTACAATTAATTTAACTTACGAAAACAAAAATCTCCTAATGGCATCGACTAGGGGAAATGGAATAATTGGCGAAGAGATCTTGGAACAAGTTAAGACAATTTATTCTGTGCCCCTTAGAATTTCTTATCCCGGCAAAATTGAAGTTCAGGGAGAAGGCTTGATGCCTTTATCTGAGCTTAATAAGTACAACGAAAACAATGAAGAAAAATTAAAAAATGCTAGAAATGCAGCAGCAGGTGCTCTTAGAAATTTAGACCCAAGGGTGACAAAGAAAAGAAACCTAACGGCTTTCTTCTACAATGTAGGCTACACTGAAGAGGACTTATTTAAATCTGACGACGACATAAAAAATTTCTTAAAAGAAAATAATTTTAAAGTTTCCAAATATAATTTTAAAGTAAAAAAATACCAAGAAATCATAGATAAGATCCGCGAAATAGGAGATAATAGAGATAAGCTTGATATTTTAATTGACGGAGTTACCATTAAGGTCAATGACATTGAGACGAGAAAAGCTTTGGGCTACACAAATAAATTTCCTCGCTGGGCAGTTGCCTATAAATTTGAAGCCGAAGAAATTTCCACAACCCTTCTTGATGTTGTCTGGAATGTTGGAAGGACTGCCAAGGTAACGCCATCGGCAATACTTGAGCCAGTGGAAATTGGTGGTGTAACTGTTCAGAGGGCAACCCTAAATAATTACGACGACATTTTGAGGAAAAAAGTTAAAATTGGTTCCAGAGTTTTAATTAGAAGGTCCAATGATGTAATTCCAGAGATACTTGGAACTTTACCATCAACTAATAAAACTCGTGAAATTGAAAAGCCAAAGACTTGCCCTTATTGTGGTTCACACTTATATCAAGATGGAGTCCACATCTTCTGTCCCAATACACTTTCTTGCGTTCCACAACTTGTGTCAAGGCTTACACATTTTGCATCGAGAGATGCCATGAATATAGATGGCTTTAGCGAAAAGACAATTGAAAAATTAATGGAGACAGTTGACTTAAAAGAAATTCCTGACATTTATAAATTAAAGTATGAGGACATCATAAAAATTGAGGGCTTTAAGGAAAAGAGAACTAATAATCTTTTAAAGGCAATTGAATCATCAAAGAGGCCTCATCTCTCAAATTTTATTTACGCTCTGGGCATACCCAATGTCGGCATAAAGACGGCGAGAGACTTGGCAAATCACTTTAAAGATTTTGATAAATTAAAAAATTCTAGGGGAAAAGAATTAATAACCATTGGCGATATTGGAAATATTACAGCAGAAGAAATTGTAGAATTTTTTAATGATGATAGAATTGTTGGCGCTGTAGATGAACTTTTTGAACTTGGAGTAAAGCCAGTTTATGAAGATGATGGTGATAAGCCTAAGCCACTTCTTGATAAGACAATAGTAATTACTGGGACACTTGATCTTCCTAGAAAGGAACTTGAAGAGAAATTAATTTCTCTTGGAGCCAAGGTTACTGGGTCTGTCAGCAAAAAGACAGACTATGTAATTGCTGGCGAAAACCCTGGCTCAAAGTATGACAAGGCTCAGTCCTTAGATATAAAAATCTTAAGTTTAGAAGAACTTTATAAATTAGTAGGAGGTTTAAATGAATAAAGAAGATATAAGGCATATTGCAGATATTGCTCAAATTGATTTTTCGGAAGAAGAACTTGACAAATTTGCACCAAGCTTTGATGAAAATATTGAACTTGTAAACAAAATTAAGGAAATTGACACTGAAGGTGTTGAAAAAGTTTTTCAAGTTAATGGAACAGAAAATAATATTCGTGAAGATAAAACTGGAGAGTCTCTTTCCCAAGAAGAGGCACTTGAAAATGCCGCTACTAAAAAATACGGTTATTTTAAACTTATTAAGTTTGTAGATTAGGAGGGACTCATGACTTTTAGCAATTTAAGAGCCTGGGAAATCGCCCAAGGATATAGAAATAAAGATTTTTCTTGCCAAGAAGTTACAAGAGAATTTTTAGATAATATAAAGGAAAAAGATGGCGAAATTAATGCCTACATCACAGTTACAGAAGATATGGCTATGAAGAAGGCAAAGGAAGTTGATGAAAAATTCCACAACAGAGAAGAAGTATCTCCTCTTGCTGGCGTGCCAATTTCTATTAAGGACAATATTTCTGTAAAGGATGTAAAGATGACTTGTGCATCAAGGATGCTAGAAAATTACACAGCGCCTTATGATGCAACTCTTGTTAAAAAAATAAAAAATAATGATGGAGTAATTCTTGGCAAGGTAAACATGGACGAATTTGCCATGGGAGCTTCAACTAGAACTTCTTATTTTGGAGTTACAAAAAATCCACTTGACACTACAAGAGTTTCTGGTGGATCATCAGGTGGCTCAGCTGCCTCTGTCAGTGCAGATATGGCAGCAATTTCTATTGGTTCAGACACAGGTGGATCTGTTAGACAACCTTCAAGTTTTTGTAAAACTGTGGGCATGAAGCCAACTTATGGTTCTATTTCAAGATTTGGAATGGCATCAATGGCAAACACCTTTGACCAACCAGGAGTCATTGCAAAGGATGTAAGAGATCTTACAATGATGTTTAATGTAATTGAAGGTCGCGATGAAAGAGACGCAACTTCTGTGGGAAACCCTGGACTTAAATACGACTTTGACTTTTCTGATGATGCCATAAAAAATCTTGAAGGCAAAAAATTTGCCATACCAAAAACTTATTTGGACATGGATTTAAATAAGAGAGTAAGAGGAGAACTTGACAAGGCAATTGAAGTTTTAAAGGATAATGGCGCAATAGTAGAAGCCTACGACATTGATTCCCTTAATCACACCATAGAAACTTATAATATTTTAGTAAATGGTGAAATTGCATCAAATTTAGCTCGCTTTGATTCCATTCGCTATGGCCACAGAACTGACAAAAAATTTGACACAATTGAAGAAATGTATCGTGCATCAAGACAAGAAGGCTTTGGCGAAGAAGTTAAGAGAAGAATAATGATTGGAACTCACATTCTTTCCATGGAAAATGCCGACGAATTTTATTACAAGGCCCTAAAGGTAAGGGGACTTATAAAGAGAGACATGGACAGGATGTTTAAGGATTATGACTTTATGATTTGTCCAACCTTCCCAGTTCTTCCTTTTAAAATTGATGACGACATGACTCCAGTTGAAATGTATCAAGCAGACTTATTTACTATTCCTGCAAACATGGTTGGCTCTCCATCAATTTCACTTCCAATGCCAGCAGGAGAAGATGGTCTTTCTGTTGGAATTGAATTTACAGCCAAGAGATTTAAGGATAAAGATTTACTTCAAGCATCACTTGCTTTCGAAAGGAGTTTAAATAAATGAAATATAAAACAATTGTAGGTTTGGAAATTCACGTCGAACTTTCCACAGAGACAAAGGCTTTTTGTTCATGCAAGAACTCCTTTGGAGATGAACCAAATACAAATGTGTGCCCAGTTTGCTTGGCACTACCTGGTGGTATGCCAGTTTTAAATAGAAATGTTGTAAACTATACAGTAATGGCTGGAACTGCCTTTAACTGCAAAATAAATAACAAGTCAAAATTTGACAGAAAAAATTATTTCTATCCAGACTTAACTAAGGGATTTCAAATAACACAAAATGACAATGCAATTTGCACTGATGGTTATCTTGAAATTGAGACTGATGAGGGAAAGAAAAAAATAGGACTTTTCCAAATTCAAATGGAAGAAGATACTGCTAAGAGCCTTCACACTGAAGATAATGAAACTCTTATGGACTACAACAGATGTGGCGTGCCCCTAATTGAAATTGTAACTAAGCCAGACATCTCAAGTGGCAAAGAAGCTCGTGTATTTCTTGAAAAATTAAAATCAACTTTAAGATTTTTAAAGATTTCTGACTGCAAAATGGAAGAAGGCTCATTAAGATGTGATGTCAATGTCAACATTAAGAACATGGAGACTGGTGAGAAGACAGCCATAACTGAAGTTAAAAACCTTAACTCCTTTAGGGGTGTGGAGAAGGCAATAGACTTTGAAGTTGAAAGACACATTAAGCTTCTTGAAAACCATGAAAAAGAAATTAGAACTACAAGAAGATGGGACGATGCAAAAAATGAAACTGTCCTTATGAGGGTGAAGTACACAGCCAGTGACTACAGATTTGCACCTGAAGGAGATCTTCCAATAGTTCACATCACTGACGAAGAGATAAAAGAAATTGTAGATAAAATGCCAGAGCTTCCAGAACAAATGATTGAAAGATTTGTAAAAGATTATGGCATAACAAGAGAAGACGCAGGAGTCCTTGCATCATCAAGAGAACTAGCAAAATTCTTTGAAAATCTTGCAAGTGACTTTAAGGACTACACACTTCTTTCAAATTGGATTCAAACAGAAATTTTAAGAAGAGTTGAAATTTCTGATGATGAAGAATTTAAACTTCCTTTTGCCAATGAAGAATTTATTGAACTTTTAAATTCAATTAAGAGTGAAAAAATCAGCAACAATGCTGGCAAGAAAGTTCTTCGCCAAATGTTTGAAACAGGAGAGGGCGCAAAGGAAATTATTGATAAGCTTGGTCTTGTTCAAATGACAGATACTTCTGCAATTGAAAAAATTGTTGACGAAGTCCTTGACGAAAATGAGCAGTCAATCATTGACTTCAAAGAAGGAAAGGACAGGGCTCTTGGATTTTTAGTTGGACAAGTAATGAAAAAATCAAGAGGAAAGGCAAATCCAAAAATTGCCAACGAAATGCTTGTTAAAAAATTAAAGGAAAGATAATTTATATAATTTAGATTAAGGTGTCAGCTTGGCACCTTTTTTATTTACCTAAAAATTTCAGGACTTATAAAAAGATTTTTACAAATTTTTAAAAGTATTGATATAATTATGTCATGTAAATATAAATTTAAGATGTGGTTATTAGCCTTAACAAAGCTGTCATTAAATATTCACAATTTTTTATTATAATAAAGCAGGTGATTAAATGTTTAAAATATTAGTTGTTGATGATGAAAAGAGCATAAGAGAAGTTATTAGAACTTATGCTGAATTTGAAGGTCACGAAGTTGTCGAGGCTAGAGATGGCCTTGAAGCAATAGATAAAGTTCGCGAAGAAGATTTTGATGTAATAGTTATGGATATTATGATGCCAAAGCTTGATGGATTTTCTTCCTACAAAGAAATTAAAAAGATTAAAGACATTCCAGTTTTAATGCTTTCAGCAAGAAGCGAGGAGTACGATAAATTATTTGGCTTTGAAATTGGAATTGACGATTATGTCACTAAGCCCTTCTCTCCAAAGGAACTCATGGCAAGATTAAATGTAATTGTAAATAGAAATAATAAGGTTGAAGAAAACAATACAATGGAGTTCGAAGGACTAAAAATTGATTTAGACGGAAGAGTTGTCTTTGTTGATGACGAAATTGTAGAGCTTACTCCAAAAGAATACGACCTTTTAGTCTACATGGTTAAGAATAAAAATATTGCCCTTTCAAGGGACAAGCTTTTAAACCAAGTTTGGGGCTATGATTTTTATGGCGAAGACAGAACAGTTGACACTCACATAAAAATGCTTAGAAATTCAATTAAGGAATACAGAAAATTTATTATTACTGTAAGAGGAGTGGGATATAAATTTGATACAAGAAATTAAAGAAATAAGGAGAGTAAAAATTGACAAAAACAGCATCCTATTTAAGTTGTGGAAGTCCTTTGTAATTTTTGCTGGACTAATTTTAATTTCTATTTGGCTTTTTCAAACAGTTTTCTTGTCAAGCTTTTATGAAACTTTGAAAATTCGTGAAGTTACAAAGGTGGGCAACGAACTGAGAAGTGATTATAATTCCGAAGATTTTGAGACAAAACTTTCCAATTATGCCAACACAAAGGGCCTTGAGATAAAAGTCTTAGACGAAAATGGCGCTTGGGTCTTTCCTCTAAGGTTGTTTGACGAATTTGTTGAGAGACCTAGAATGATTTGGGAAAATTTTGACAAGTTTTTTGGTTCACTAAAAAGGGATAACAGGACTTATAAAATTTATACAGTTAGGTATGAAAACTTAAAGGACCCATCAATTATTTATGCAGGCTACCTTGGAAACACTGATGGAGAAGATTATTATCTCTACATAAATTCAGTTTTAAAGCCGGTGGACGCAACAGTTGATGTAATAAGAAGAATTTTAATTATTATTTCTTTCTTGGCTCTTATTTTTGCATCAATAACTGCATATTTTGTTTCAAGAAGACTATCAAGACCCCTTGTAAGGATGTCAAACACTGCCAAGGAACTTGCCAAAGGAGACTATAAGGTTCAGTTTAGGAAGGGCGAATACACAGAAATCGACGACCTTTCCAACACCCTTAACTATGCAAAAAATGAACTTACAAAGACAATTGAAATGAGAAAGGACTTAGTGGCAAATGTAAGTCACGACTTAAAGACGCCACTTACTGTTATAAAGTCCTATGGCGAAATGATTAGGGACATATCTGGTCCAAATGAAACTTTGAGGAACAAACACCTTGAGACAATTATCAATGAATCTGACAATTTAACTGCCCTAGTAAATGATTTGCTGGATCTTTCAAAAATTGAATCTAATCTTGAAGAGATTAAAAAGGAAGAATTTGACTTAGAGGATTCTGTCCATGAAGTCTTAGATAGGTTTAAAATCAATAAAAATTATTCTGATTACAGTTTTGTAATTGATTCGCAGGGTGACACGAGAATTTTAGGTGACAGGTCAAAAATAAATCAAGTCATTTATAATTTAATAAACAATGCCATAAATTATTCGCCAGTAAATAAGGAAATCAAGTTAGTAATTAGAGGCGATGAAGAAAAAACTGAATTTCACTGCATGGACAGGGGAATAGGCATCGAGGAAGAGGACATCAAGGGCATTTGGGACAGGTTTTATAGGGTGAGAAACAACCACACGAGACCAGAGATTGGAACAGGTCTTGGCTTATATATTGTGAAGACCATAATGGAACTTCACGGCTACGAATATGGCGTTAACTCAAAAATAAATGAAGGCTCAGACTTTTATTTTATTGGAAGTAAATAGTTAAAAAAATTTTTTTGAATCGACTAGAGATAGTCGATTTTTTTATGCTCATTTTTACAATTATTTTTCGTGGATAAGAGAAAATTTGAAAAATATTTTAGAAATTATTTTTGTGATTATTTTATTTTCGAATTATAAAAAGTAAATCTTAAAAATTTTTTATTTCCAAATTATTAAAGTCTAAAAAAATTTTAAAATACAAGAAAAATGTTTTCAAAATAAAACAATTTTTTATATTAAATAAAATTTAGTGCCATTAGTCCCCATTTTTAAAAACTAATTAAAAGACTAGAAAATGGCGACTTTATGTAGTAAAATTAACTTAAGTGGAGCGAAGTGGCATAAAAAAACATATAAATGGAATAAAGTGGAGAATAAAATGTTAATAGGCGAATTTAGACATAACCTAGACCCAAAGGGCAGAATTACAATTCCATCAAAGTTTAGAGAGGACCTTTCTGTATTTGTAATGACGAAGGGTTTAGACGACTGCCTATTTTTATATCCAAAGGACCAGTGGGAGAAGATTGAAAACAAATTAAAAGAGCTTCCAATGACTAATAAAGCTGTTCGTTCCTTTGTAAGAACATTTTTCTCTGGCGCAGTAGATTGCGTACTAGACAAACAGGGAAGGGTGCTTATAGCAGAAAATTTAAGAGATTATGCAAATCTTGAAGATAAATGCGTAATTATAGGTCTTTCCAATCGTGCAGAAGTTTGGTCTGAAGAAAATTGGAATAGATACAATGAAGAGGAAGCACTTTCTTATGAAGAACTTGCTGAAAAGATGTCGGAGTTGGGAATATAATGGATTTTTCACATAAAAGTGTCCTTTTAAATGAAACAATTGAAGGATTAAATGTTAGAAAGGGAAAAATTTATCTCGACGGGACTCTTGGTGGAGCAGGTCACAGTTACGAAATCCTAAAAAAACTTGATGGCACTGGACTTTTAATTGGCATAGACCAAGACCAAGAGGCACTTAAGGCTGCAAGAGAGAGACTTTCTGAATTTAAAAATGTAGAATACTTTAATTTAAATTACATAGACTTTGAAAAAGCACTAGATGAGCTTGGTATTGAAAAGATTGACGGAGTCCTACTTGATATAGGCGTTTCATCCTATCAATTTGACAATCCAGAGAGAGGGTTTTCCTATAGGTTTGACGCACCACTTGATATGAGAATGGATAAGAGTCTAGAAATTTCTGCCAAGGACATTGTAAATACATATAGTGAAGATGAAATCACAGAAATTATTAGGGAATACGGCGAAGAAAAATGGGCTTCAAGAATTTCTAAATTTATTGTCCAAGAGAGAAAAAATAAAAAAATTGATACAACTTTTGAACTTGTTGAAATAATAAAAAATGCTATTCCTGCTGGAGCGAGGAGAAATGGTCCACATCCTGCCAAGAGAACTTTCCAAGCCCTAAGGATTGAAGTAAATAAGGAACTTGATGTTCTTAAGAACTCCATTGATAAATTTGTCCACAGATTAAATCCTGGCGGACGAATTGCAATTATCACTTTTCATTCCCTTGAAGATAGAATTGTAAAAAATTCCTTTAAATATTTGGAAAAGGACTGTATATGTCCACCTACTTCTCCAATATGCACCTGCAATAAGAAGAGGGAAATAAAAATTATCACTAGAAAACCAATTACTGCAAGTGAAGAGGAATTAAAGGAAAATAATAGATCACACTCAGCAAAACTGCGAATTGCCGAAAAATTAGAGGTGTAAAATGGTAAAAAGATTAACTAAAATTTCAAATAAAAGTTATAATAGATATAAGAATCAACTTTTAAGTAATAAGCCTTTTATTTTTACTTTGGCAATTGTTATAATTATATTTGCTGCAATTTTGATTTTGTATTCACAAATAGCAGGACTTGATAGAGAAATTTTAAAGCAAAAGGCTGAAATTGATGAATTAAATAAAACTAAGATAACTCTTGTAGGTGAGATAAAAGCTGTAAAATCTTCAGCACAAATTGCTGAAGAAGCTATGTATAAACTTGGCATGGTCTATCCTTCTGAAGACCAAATAGTTTATATTGATTCTGGGGAAGAAAAGAAGCTTGGAGATATTAATTACAATGTTTTCTTAAGTCCCATTGTCTCAGTCCTCAGATCCTTTACAAGAGATTAGGAGGATATAATTGAAAAATAATAAATTTAAAGCTAGAGATAAGAAAAAGAAAGGTGGATTTACAAGGCACACTGACCATGCCAATAGATTCATATTTATATTTTTTATCTTTCTAGCTTTTTTATTTGTTGTACTAATAGCTAAGCTTTTGTACATACAAATTGTCCAATCAGAAGAATTAACTATTGCTGCCTTAAACCAACTTACTAGGACTGAAGTAATAAACTCAAATCGTGGAATAATTTATGACAGAAACAATAAAGAGATGGCTGTAAACATTACTAAGTGCAATGTTTTTTACAACATGGATTATTTTAAGCAGGGTAGAGAAGAAAGTGATAAGGACTTTAAAGATAGAAAAGAAAAAATTTATGACGAAGATGCAGAGACTATATCAGAAGTAACTGGCATAGAATTTGATGAAATAAGAGGCCTTATGCATGGCGACAAGGTTGTGAGACTTGCCACGAATATTGACAGAACTAAGGCCATGCAGTTAAAGGATTTGAGAGCAGAAACACTTAAAGAAAATCAAGGCAAAAAGAAGAATTTGAAGTACAACTTGTTGCCAATTTCCATTGACGATGTGACAAGAAGACTCTATCCCTTTAACAACCTTGCCTCTTACATCATTGGTTTTACCAATGACGAAAATATTGGTCAATATGGAATAGAAGCAAGTTACGATGAAGAACTTGCAGGTATTTCTGGCAAAAATGTTTCCTTAAAGGACAATGCACAAAATAAAATTCCACTAACTGACGAGGAAACTTATGCACCTAAGGAAGGCTACTCTGTAGTTTTGTCCATAGATTCAAATATTCAACAGTTTGCAGAAACGGCTGCAGAAAATGCAAAAAAAGAGAACAATGCAGATAAGGTATCAGTAATAGTACAAGATACAATGACTGGTGAAATTTTGGCAATGACAACTAAGGATGACTACAATCTAAATGACCCAAGAGCTCCTATTAACGAAAAGCAGGAGAAGGAGTGGAAAAATTTAGATGAGGATGAGAAGATGGAAATCCTATATGACAACTGGAGAGACTTCAATGTAAATGACCAGTATGAGCCAGGTTCTACCTTTAAACTTATAACTGCAGCAGCTGCTATTGAAGAAAATACTTCTCAACCTGATTCACAATATTCTTGCCAAGGTAGCATGAAGGTAGGTGACAGAAGACTATCCTGTACAAGTCATACTAGAGGAATGAAAAGTCTTGCCAAGGCAATAGAAGAGTCCTGTAACATGACTATGATTCAAGTTGGTCAAGATTTGGGTCCAGAGAAATTTTTAAAATACATTAAAGCCTTTGGATTTGGAAGAAAAACTGGCATAGAACTTTATGGTGAGTCCGTAGGTCTTATACCAGCATCTGCTGATGACATAGGAAAGGTAAAGCTTGCCACAATGTCATATGGACACTCAATTGCAGTTTCTCCACTTCAACTAATAAATGCAGTAAGTGCAATTTCCAATGGTGGATTTTTAAATAAACCAACACTGGTAAAAGAATTAGTTGATGCCAATGGAAATGTTATTGAAAAGAAGAGAACTGAACTTAGAAGAAGGGTAATTTCTGAAGAAACTTCTGAAAAGATGAAATACATGATGAAAAGAGTTGTAGATAATGGAACAGGAAAACTTGCTCAAGTTCCTGGTTATCAAATAGGCGGTAAGTCTGGTACTGCAAATATTGCCACAACTACTGGCTATTTAGATGCCTACAATTCATCCTTTGTCGCTGTTGCACCACTTAATGACCCAAGGCTAACTGTACTTGTAGTTATAAATAATCCTAAGGGCGGAATACTTGGTAGTGTTGTTGCAGCACCAGTTGTTCAAGAAATTTTAAGCAAATCTTTAAATTACATGAAAATTCAAAAAACTGAGGAAGTTGATGAAAAGGAAGACTTTGTAACAGTTCCCGATGTGGAAGGATTGCTCTTAGAAGATGCAGGAAAGATTTTACTCAAATCTGGACTTAGATTTGATACCAATGCTAAGGGAGTGGAAAATTATTCTGTTGTCTTAAATCAAAATCCATCACCAGCTTCTTATGTATTAAAAGACTCCATAGTGGATCTTGCTATTAATGATAAGGACAGCGGTATTTTAGTAATGCCTGATCTATCGAGAAAGACTAGAAAAGAAGCTATATCTATTTTAAATTCTATGAATATAGAGTATAATATCAGAGGAAATGGCGACTTTATATCACAAAGCCCTAGAGCTGGCAAAAAAATAAGTGGCGATGCTACTATTACTATTAATTACACAAAATTAAAGGATGAAGATCTTCTGGATGAAGAAAATTCTAAAGCTAATAACAACATCGAAACAAACAATAAAAATTTAAAGGAAGAAAGCTCTAGTAAAAAGAAAAAATCTTTAAAAAATAATAAAGATACAAAGAATGAATCAAATGATAATGAAAATTCAAATAAAGGAAAAAGAAAAAAGGACTAGGACGGAAGTAATATGAATTATATAGTAAATGTATTGTTGGGATTAATTTTTTCACTGATTTTTGGAAGAATTTTTATTCCTATGTTAAAAAGATTGCACGCAGGTCAAAGTATAAGAGAGGATGGACCCCAAAGCCACATGAAAAAAAGTGGGACGCCAACTATTGGTGGACTTATATTTTTAGCTTCTGCAATAATTACAACTTTAGTCACTGGAAACTTTAAGGTATCTGTCTTAATGATACTTTTCTCCACACTTGCCTTTGGGGCAGTGGGCTTCATTGACGATTATATAAAGGTTGTGAAGAAGAGAAATCTAGGTCTTCGTGCCTACCAAAAACTTCTTTTACAAATTATTACTGCAGTGATCTTAATAATTTACCAATATAATTCTAAAAATATGGGGACAGACCTATACATTCCCTTCTTAAAGGACTACAGATCCATTGGAGTTTTTTATGTTCCCTTTATAATTTTTGTAATTGTAGGAACTGTAAATTCAGTAAATTTAACTGATGGCTTAGATGGACTTTCAACTAGCGTTACAATAATTTGTCTATTATTTTTTAATGTAGTTGCTGTAAAGTTTCAAAGATACGAAATAGCAGCCTTCTGCTTGGCGCTTGCAGGTGCCTTAATGGGATTTTTGGTCTTCAACAAGTATCCAGCCAAGGTTTTTATGGGAGACACAGGGTCTCTGGCACTGGGTGGAGCAATTTCTGCAATTGCCCTTCTCTTAAATGTGCCACTAATTCTTCCTATAGCAGGTGGAATATATTTTATAGAAACTCTCTCAGTAATTATCCAAGTCGTAAGCTTTAAGACTAGGGGAAAGAGAGTATTTCTCATGTCACCACTTCACCATCATTTTGAACAAAAGGGTTGGCATGAGAAAAAGGTAGTTGCAGTATTTTCATTAGTTGAATTTATACTTTGTATAATTTCATATTTAATTTTATTTTAGGTGATAGACATGTTAGAAAACAAAAATATTCTTATAATGGGTTTTGGCGTAACGGGAAAGGCAACTTTAAAATTTTTAAAGGAATTTCCCTGCAAAATTTACATTTATGACAGCAATTTAGATCTTCAAAAGTTAAATGTGGATGAAGATTTTATAATTTTTAAGGAAGAAGATTTAGATAAAATTGATTTAATAGTCAAAAGTCCAGGAATTTATCCCTTCCACGAACTTTTAGTAAAGGCTAGAGAAAAAAATATAGAAATTATTTCCGATATTGAGCTTAGCTACAGAAATTTAAAAACAAATAATGTAGTTGCAGTTACTGGTACAAATGGAAAAACAACAACTACTACAATTATTGGCGATATTTTAAGAAGAAAGTCAAAAACCTTTGTGGTTGGCAATATAGGTAAGGGTATCTTAGAAATAACTGAAGAAGCAAAAAGTGATGACTATGTAGTTATTGAAGCTTCATCCTTCCAATTGGAGCACACAAAATTATTTAAGCCACATATTGCACTTTTAACTTATGTAACAAGCGACCACCTAGACTGGCACAAGACTACTCAAAATTATGTTGACGCAAAATTTAAAATTTTTGCCAATCAAGATGAAGATGATTATGCAATTTTAAATTACGAAAATAAAGACCTTGCTGAAAACTACAATTTAAGGGGCAAAAAATATTATTTTTCAATGCACAAGATTTCTGAAAGAGGAGCCTTCCTTGATAAGGGAAAAATTCATTTTAATGACGGCGAAAAGGTAGAAGAAATTTTAGATGTCAAGGACATAAAAATCCCTGGAGATCACAACATTAAAAACATTATGGCTGCCATTATTGCAAGCAAACTTTTAAACATTGATACAGAAACTATAAGAAAGAGCATTATATCCTTTACTGGCGTTGAACACAGAATTGAGTTTGTAAGAGAATTAGATGGAGTAAAATACTACAACGACTCCAAGGGAACTAATCCAGATTCAACTGAAGTTGCAGTTGCAGCTATGGATGGGGATGTAATTCTCATAGCAGGTGGCTATGATAAAGGTGCAAGCTTTGATGATTTAATTGAAAAATCTAAAAACAAATTAAAAACAGTAATTTTATTTGGTGAAACTGCAGAAAAATTTTCAAATTCTTGCAAAAAATCAGAGATTGAATTTTATATTGTAAAGGATTTAAACAAGGCTGTTGAACTTGCAAAGAAATTGTCAAAAGATGGAGATGATGTGCTTTTATCCCCAGCTTGTGCATCCTGGGATATGTACAGTGATTATGAAGTGAGAGGACGACACTTTAAAGATTTAGTTAGAGAGTTGGTATAGATGAAACTAAAAAGGGACATGAAAGATGTGGATTTAGTGCTTTTAATTACCATGATACTTTTAATAGTAATTGGTTTAATAGCAGTAACATCAGCCTCTTTTCCCACTGCAAAAAAATACAATTTAAATAGTTTTCACTATCTAATTAGGCAGGGAGTATTCCTTATCCTGGGAATTATTGCCATGGTCTTTATAATTAGGGTGCCAAGATCTGTAATTTATAAAAATATTACTTGGCTATTTATATTAAGTGTTATATTAGTTTTATTACTTTGGACTCCACTGGGTTCAGCCAAAAAAGGACAAGCTAGGTGGATTGACCTTAAAGTTATCCCTTTAAAGTTTCAGCCTTCAGACCTACTTAAATTAACTTCAATTATATTTTTGTCAAAATACCTATCCAAAAATATTTACACACTTAAAGAAGCCAGGACTTTTATCACTGCAGTTGCTATAATGGGTGTATCAGTAGGTCCAATTATGATCAAGGACTTTTCCACTGCAGTAGTAATTGGAGTGTCTCTATTTGCCATCCTATTAGCTGCTGGAATAGACAAAAAGCAGTTTTTATTCCTGGTGGTCTTGGGTATTATCCTTGTATATATAATTTTAAAGGACCCAGAGAATGAATTTAGGTTAAAAAGAATTTTGGGTTTTGTGTCAGATTCAACTGATTATCAAACATCTGAAAAGTATCAAGCAAGACAATCACTTTATGCCTTTGCCCTTGGAGGATATTCAGGAGTTGGACTTTTTAGGTCCCGCCAAAAATACACCAACCTTCCTGAAGCATACACTGACTTTATTTTTTCAGTTATGGCAGAAGAATTTGGTTTTATTGGAACTTTTATAATTATCTTACTTTTTATAATTTATATTTACAGAGGTTATATGATTTCCTATAAGGCGACAAATTATTTTGATAAATTTACAGCAATTGGTTTGACAACCTACATTGGCATACAGGCATTTTTCAACATGGGCGTATGTGCAAAACTGCTTCCTGTTACGGGAATTACGCTGCCCTTTATTTCTTATGGGGGAACTGCACTGGTAATGGCAATTGCATCTACGGCAATTTTACTTAAAATTTCGAAAGAAGGCACTATATGAAATATATTTTATCTGGTGGCGGAACTGGAGGGCACATTTATCCTGCCCTTGCCATTGGGGAAGAAATAAAAAAACAAGACAAAGAGGCAAAAATTTTATATGTGGGCAAGAAAAATTCTCTAGAGGAAGAGCTTGCAAAGAAATATAATTTTGATTTTGAGGGAATTGATATTTCTGGACTTCCAAGAAAAAAATTAAATAAGGACACTGTTATAACTTTTTACAATTTGATGAAGGGTTTGAAGCAGTGCACAAAAATTTTAGATGACTTTAAGCCAGATATTGTAATTGGAACTGGTGGCTATGTTTGTGCTCCAATTGTCTTTAAGGCACAACAAAAAAAGATTAAGACGGCAATCCAAGAGCAAAATGCTTATCCAGGCAAGACAAATAAAATTTTGGCTAAAAAGGCAGACTATGTCTTTATAAATTTTATGGAAGCTAAAAAATATTTAAATAACGAAAATATTATTTTTACAGGAAATCCAATTAGAGATGTTTTTTCTCATCTTGACAGAAAAAAATCAAGAGATGAATTAAAAATAGGTGACGATGAGAAATTTGTATTTTCCTTTGGCGGATCTGGTGGACAAGAATCCACTAATGATGCAATTTTAGAAATTTTAAATAAAAAGGAAAAACTTCCCTTTAAGCTCACTCATGTAACTGGAAGAGACCACTATGATTACTTTATGGAAAAACTTGGTGAAGTTCCTGAAGGTGTAGAAATTTTAGACTACACCCATAAAGTTTATGACTATCTCTCTAGTGCAGACCTTGTAATTGCATCTTCATCAGCCATGACCTTGGCAGAGATTTCTGCCATTGGTATAGCATCAATTCTAATACCAAAGGCTTACACTGCAGGCAATCATCAATACTATAATGCCATGAGCTATAGCAATATGGGTGCAAGTTCAGTTATTGAAGAAGAAAATCTAAAGGGAGAAAGTCTATTAAAGGCAATAGAAAAAATATTAAATAACGATGAAGAAAGAAAATTAATGGCAGAAAACTCTAAGAAGTTGGCAAGTCCAGATGCCGTAAAAAAAATAGTTGATATAATTTTAAAGTGATTTTATGAAAAAGTTGGAAAAGAAAAAAAGAAAACTGAATAAGAAAAGAAAATATTTTAGGATTTTTATTAGGTTTTTTATATTTTTTTCCTTCATTTTTTTATTAATTTTTGCACTAAAAAATTCTAATCTATTTAAAATAAAAAATGTTACAATTGATGGAAATAAAAATGTATCCACTGCCACAATAAAAAAAGTTTCAGGTCTTAATAGGGGGGGCAAGTATTTTGTCATTTCAAAAAAGGATAGGCTAGAAAAAATAAAGTCCATTCCTTACATAAATGATGCCAAAATATCTTATAGTATAAGTGGAAATGTGAAAGTGAATGTCACTGAGAGAACGCCTTACTATCAAATTGAGTCCAATGATTATCTAATTGTAGATGAGGATTTCAGAATTATAAAAAATTCCAAGAAAAAATCCGACAATTTAGTTAATTTATCAGGCTTTAATGTAGATGACCCCAAGGCAGGAAATTATATTTTGACTAACAAAGAAGATGAAGAGAAGAGAGATCTTCTCCTTGAATTAAAAAAAGATGAATATTCTCTTCGTGGAAACATAAGAGATATTGAACTTTTAGACTCAATAGCTACCTTTACCACAGTTGGCGGAATAAAAATTGAGTTTGGCTCCTATAGCAATACTTCCTATAAGTTAAGGATGTTATCATTAATTTTAGATGACATAAAGAAAACCAACAAAAATGCCATTATTATTCAAATGGAAAAGGGCGATAACCCAATTTTAATAACAGATGGCGAAGAAAGCAAAAGCAAAAATAATAATAAAAACAAAAAAGATGATAATAATTCTGAAAATAAGGAAAAAAGTTATAGGGAAAAGGAAAAAAATTAGTAAAAATGCAAATAAAAGTCAGCAAATGACCTTTATATATTGACTATTTACAAGTATTTCTATAAAATAATAGTAATGAATATAAAAACAATCAAATAGTATATGAGGAGGATGTTTATGTTGGAATTCGATATGGACCAAGACGAATTTGCCAAAATTAAAGTAGTTGGCGTTGGTGGCGGCGGAAATAATGCTGTCAATAGAATGATTAGCGCTGGTGTAAAGGGTGTAGAATTTTTAGTATTTAACACTGATAAGCAAGCACTTAAAAATTCACTTGCAGAAACTAAAATTCAACTTGGTGAAAAAATTACTAAGGGTCTTGGAGCAGGTGCAAATCCTGAAGTAGGAGAACAAGCAGCAGAAGAATCAATTGATGAAATTAGAGAAGCTCTTGAAGGTGCCGATATGGTATTTATCACTGCAGGAATGGGTGGAGGTACTGGTACTGGTGCAGCTCCTGTTATTGCTGATGTTGCTAAAGAATTAGGTCTACTTACAGTTGGCGTTGTTACAAAACCATTTACATTTGAAGGTAGAAAAAGAGCAAAATCTGCCGAAATAGGAATAAATTCTCTAAAGGGAAAAGTTGATACTCTAGTTATAATTCCAAATGACAGACTTCTAAGCATTTCAGACAAGAAGACTAGCTTCTCACAAGCTTTTGAAATGGCAGACGACATTTTAAAACAAGGTATTCAAGGTATTTCAGATTTAATTTCTGTACCAAACTTAATTAACCTTGACTTTGCCGATGTTAAGACAATTATGTATGACAAGGGCGTTGCTCACATGGGTATTGGTCGTGCATCAGGTGATGAAAGAGCTACAGAAGCAGCTAGACTTGCAATTAATTCTCCTCTACTAGAAACTTCTATTGAAGGAGCAAAATCTGTTCTATTAAATATCACTGCAGGATCAGATCTTGGTATATTTGAAGTTAATGAAGCAGCTGATTTAATTAGAGACTGTGTATCTGAAGATGCAAATATTATCTTTGGTGCAGGAATTGACGAATCACTTAAGGATGAAGTTAAGATCACAGTTATTGCAACTGAATTTGATCAATACAAAGACGAAAAGAAAGATAAAAAAGAAAAGAAAGTTGAAATGCCAGGAACTCCTATTGGAACAATTGGAGAAGACGATGAAGAAGACAATGGAGAACTTAAAATTCCTTCTTTCTTGAGAATTAACAGAAAATAATTTTGTAATTTCATAATATAACGAATTGGACATTGGAGACAATGTCCTTTTTTAATTTATATCTTTAAAAGTTTACAGCATTGACTTGAGGAAAATCGTTTTTATAAAAATTTTTTAGTAATAAAAAATAAATTTTGTTGAAAATATTAAGAAAGAGAAATATTTGTTTCATCAATTTAGAAGGATAAAACAGTTACTAATTGATACAAAAAATTATATTTTTTTCTTTATATTTTAAAATTAATAAATAAAAGTTAAACAAGTAGTAAAAATTTTCAAGACTACTTTTTATTTAAATAATTTTTGTTATAATATAATCTGCTAGCAAAAAAGGAGGAATATTTTAAAGATGAACATAACATTTAATTTAATGCAAACGGTAGGCTTTGCTATAATAGTTTACTACATAGGCAAGTTTTTAAGACAGAAGATTAGTTTCTTTCAAAAGTTTTGTGTGCCAGCACCAGTAATTGGCGGATTTTTATTTGCAATTATTAGATTTTTATTACAAGTTGGTGGCATAGCAACTTTTGAATTTGATCAAGCTCTACAAAACCCATTTATGATGGTATTCTTTACAGCAATAGGTGTTGGGGCAGACCTTGAAACTTTGAAAAAGGGTGGAAAGGGATTCTTAATTTTCTGGTTAATATCAGCAATTTTAGTTTTAGGACAAAATACAATTGGTCTTGTTTTAGCTAAGGTCCTTTCAGAAAATCCATTACTTGGACTAGTATGTGGTTCAGTTACAATGATAGGCGGACATGGTTCAGCAGGTGCTTGGGGAGGTACTTTTGCTAAGCTAGGTTTAGAAAATGGAAAGACTTTTGCTCTTGCGGCAGCAACATTTGGTGTAATTATGGGTTCTCTAATTGGTGGACCTATAGGTTCAACTCTTATTAGAAAACACAATCTATCTGGAGACAAAAGTGACGTGTCAAATCTTGACGATGTGCTAGAACATCTTGAGGAAAACAATGCAGGAGAAGGCTATGAAAGAGTAGTTCCTCTTCAAGCAGGGGACTTCATAAAAGTTCTTGGATTAATTTTTGTATCTGTAGGCTTAGGAGCAATATTACAAGAATTTATTAGAACTCATGTATCTATCATGGGTAAGGAATTAAACTTACCAGCTTATGTAACATCAATGATTATTGCAGGTATTTTCGTAAACACTATTGGTAAAAAGGGACCTTTAATGGTTAACCAAAGAGCCAATTCAATTTGCGGCGATGTTGGACTAAATGTATTCTTAGTAATGGCATTAATTGACATCAACTTACTTGACTTAAAAGATGTTGCAGGACACATGCTAATAATTTTATTTGCACAAACTTTATTTATGGCATTTTTTGCTTACTTTGTAACTTATTGGGCAATGGGTAAAAATTATGATGCAGCAGTACTTTCTGGTGGTATTTGTGGTTTTGGTATGGGTGCAACTTATAACGCCCTTGCTAACATGGACTCAATCACTGAAAGATTTGGTCCATCACCAAGAGCTTACTTCATTCTTCCAATGGTAGGTGCTTTTGCAATTGATATTACAAATTCAATTTTTATCACAATTTTCTTAAATATAGCACAAAGTATTTCATAAAAATGATTTTTTTAGACCGAGCACCCTGTGTTCGGTTTTTTTTATTGCAAAGCTTATCTATGATTAATTGATTAAAAGATTTTTAAGTGATATTATTAATTCAAAGGGTCCAAGGGACCTTATTTAAATGAGGTGAAGACTATGAAATGTCCCTTCTGTGGATATGATGATTCAAAAGTTTTAGACACTAGACCTACTGATGAAGGTTATACAATAAGAAGAAGGCGTGAGTGTTTAAAATGCCAAAAAAGATTTACTACTTATGAAAAAATTGAACAATCTCCAGTTATGGTTATAAAAAAAGATGGCAACAGGCAAGCCTTTGATCGCGACAAAATCGTGAGAGGAATGATAAAGTCCTGCGAAAAGAGACCTGTGTCTGCTGATGAAATTGAAGAAGCAGTTAACAACATTGAAAAGAAAATAGAAAACTCCATGAGAAGAGAAATAACTTCTCTTGAAATTGGGGAAATGGTAATGGACGAGCTAAAGGACTTAGATGAAGTTTCCTATGTTAGATTTGCATCAGTTTACAGGGAATTTAAAGACCTTCAATCCTTTGTAGACGAGCTTGAAAATTTTGTAAAAAAGAAGAATTAAAATGGATTTATTCGAACTTAGCATGCAAAAAAATTTAAGGAGAGAGGCGCCCCTTGCTGACAGGATGAGACCGAGAAATTTAGATGAATTTGTGGGTCAAGACCATGTAATTGGTCAGGGGAAATATCTGTCAAGGCTAATAAAAAGCGACAGACTTTCTTCTATTTTATTTTATGGACCGCCTGGAGTTGGAAAGACAACTTTGGCAGAAATAATTGCAAAGACCACAAATAAAAATTTTATAAAACTTTCTGCTGTCACTTCAAACTTAAAAGAGCTTCGTGAAGTTTTGAAAAAAGCTGAAGACTCAATGAAGTTTCACAACATCTCCACTATTGTTTTTATTGACGAGATTCACAGGTTTAACAAGACCCAGCAAGATGCCCTTTTGCCCTTTGTGGAAAGAGGAGTCATAACTTTAATTGGAGCCACAACAGAAAATCCCTACTTTGAAGTCAATAGAGCCCTCTTATCTAGGATGCAAATTATAAATTTACTTCCACTGGAAGATAAGGACCTCTATAAAATGCTCGACATGGCTTTAAGTGACAAGGAAAGAGGCTTTGGCAATAAAAATGTAGAGATTACAGATCTTGCTAAAAAAATTCTCATCAAAAATTCCAATGGAGATGGAAGGTATTTATTAAACAGTTTAGAAATTGCAATTTTATCCACTGATGAAGTTGGTGGAAAAATTTTTGTAGACGAAAATGTAATTGCTAATTCGCTTTTGATTAAAAATATAAAGTACGATAAGGATAATAACGAGCATTATGACACAATCTCTGCCTTTATAAAGTCTATGAGAGGGTCTGATCCTGATGCAGCCCTAATATATCTAGCCAAGATGCTTGAAGGCGGAGAAGACATAAAATTTATAGCAAGAAGGCTTATGATTTTTGCATCAGAAGATGTGGGAAATGCAAATCCTCAGGCAATGGTCATGGCTTCAGCTTGCTTTAACAGCATTAATGCAGTTGGAATGCCAGAAGCGAGAATAATTTTGGCACAAATGGTAACTTACCTTGCATCTTCAGAAAAATCAAATGCATCTTATCTTGGAATAAATAAGGCTCTGGAAGATGTGAAAAAGGAAAATAATATAAATATACCAAAGAACATTAGGGATAAGCACAACCCGCAAAATGAAACTGATGAAAAATATTTATATCCCCACAATTATGAAGGCTCTTATGTGGACCAAAAGTATATGCCAGATAATTTTCTTGGTAAAAAATATTATGAACCAAAAGATATTGGCTACGAAAAAATTATTAAGGCCTACCTTGACACTTTGAAGTGAGTAAAATTGACAAATGTGGGATTTAATTATATACTTAAACATTATGTAAGGAATACAAATTAGGAGGAATTATGTCAATTAGCATTAGAGATATTTTTAAAAATCCAGAAGATTTTTTAGATAAAGAAATAGTATTAAGTGGTTGGATAAAGACAAGCAGAGCTTCAAAAAATTTTGGCTTTATTGAGCTCACAGATGGAACAGCTTTTAAACCAATTCAAGTAGTTTATGGTAAGGAACTTTCAAATTTTGATGAAATTGAAAAATATCCAATTTCTTCATCACTAGAAGTTACTGGAAAGATTGTTAAGTCACCAGGGAAAAATCAATCCTTTGAACTACAAGCAAATAAAATTGTAGCAATTTGTTCATCTGACCCATCTTATCCTCTTCAAAAGAAGAGACACACAATGGAATATTTGAGGACAATAGCCCATCTTCGTCCAAGAGCAAACACCTTTAATGCTGTTTTCAGAGTTAGGTCACTAATTGCCTATGCAATTCACAAATTTTTCCAAGAAAAGGGATTTGTTTATGTTCACGCTCCAATAATTACAACGTCTGATGCTGAAGGCGCAGGAGAAATGTTCCAAGTTACAACCCTTGACATAGCTAGCATAGCAAAGGCAAATCCAACAGAAGTTGACTATTCTAAAGACTTCTTCAACAAAATGACTCACCTAACTGTATCAGGTCAACTTGAAGCTGAAGCCTTTGCAGAAGCCTTCAAAAATGTCTACACTTTTGGACCTACTTTTAGGGCAGAAAATTCAAATACGCAAAGACACGCTGCTGAATTTTGGATGATTGAACCAGAAATGGCCTTTGCAGACTTAAATGTTAACATGGACATTTCAGAAGAAATGTTAAAGTACATCATTTCATATGTACTTGAAAATGCACCACAAGAAATGGAATTCTTTAACAACTTCATCGACAAGGGTCTACTAGAAAGACTTCACAATGTAGTTGAAAATGAATTTGCAAGAATAACTTACACAGAAGCTATTGAAATTCTTGAAAAAGCTGACAGAGAATTTAACTATCCAGTAAGTTGGGGGATTGACCTTCAAACTGAACACGAAAGATATATAACAGAAGAAGTTTTCAAAAAACCAGTTTTTGTAACAGATTATCCAAAGGAAATCAAAGCCTTCTATATGTATGAAAATGAAGATAAAAAAACTGTAGCAGCAATGGATCTTCTAGTACCTGGAGTTGGTGAAATCATTGGAGGAAGCCAAAGGGAACACAGACTTGATGTACTTGAAGAAAAAATGAAAAACATTGGCATGAATATGGATACTTACGACTGGTATCTTGATCTTAGAAGATATGGCTCTGTAGTCCACTCAGGTTACGGACTAGGCTTTGAAAGAGCTGTAATGTATATAACTGGAATGAAGAATATTAGAGATGTAATTCCATTCCCAAGAACTGTTGGAAATGCTGAATTTTAGGAGATAATATGAATAAATATACACCGAGTGAAATAGAAAAAAAATGGCAAGACTTTTGGGATGAACATGAATCCTTTGTCTGCGAAAATAATTCTGACAAAGAAAAATTCTACGCCCTTGTAGAGTTTCCTTATCCATCTGGACAAGGACTTCATGTAGGACATCCAAGACCTTATACAGCTCTTGATATTGTTTCAAGAATGAAGAGAATGCAAGGATATAATGTACTTTTCCCAATGGGTTGGGATGCCTTTGGTCTTCCTACTGAAAACTATGCAATAAAAAATAAAATTCATCCAGCTATTGTTACAAAAAATAACATTGCCCACTTTAAGGAACAGTTAAAGTCAATTGGATTTTCCTTTGACTGGTCAAGGGAAATTAACACAACTGACCCAGAATATTACAAGTGGACACAATGGATTTTCTTACAATTATATAAACATGGACTTGCCTACAAAAAGGAAATGCCAATAAACTGGTGTCCTTCCTGCAAAGTTGGACTTTCTAACGAAGAAGTTGTAGGCGGCAAATGTGAAAGATGTGGCGAAGAAGTTGTAAGAAGAGTTAAGAGCCAATGGATGTTAAAAATCACTGAATATGCAGATAGACTTATTAATGACCTTGACGATTTAGACTTCATCGAAAGAGTTGTCACACAGCAAAAAAATTGGATTGGAAGAAGTGAAGGGGCAAGCATAAACTTTTCACTAAAGGATTATGACGAAAAGCTTGAAGTTTTCACTACTAGACCAGATACAATTTATGGTGCAACTTATATGGTAATTGCGCCTGAACATCCATTAATTGAAAACCACGCAGATAAAATTGAAAACTTAGATGAAATAAATGCCTATAAAGAAGAATGCGCTAAGAAAAGTGAATTCGAAAGAACTGAACTTGAAAAAGACAAAACTGGTGTAGAAATTAAGGGAATTAAGGCAATAAATCCTCTTACAAATAAAGAAATACCAATTTGGATCTCAGACTATGTTCTTATGACTTACGGAACTGGTGCAATCATGGCAGTTCCTGCTCACGACGACCGTGACTACGACTTTGCCAAGAAGTTTGGTCTAGAAATCATTCCAGTAATTGAAGGTTCAGATGTAAGTGAACATGCAAACACTGAAACTTCCACAGGCAAAATGATAAATTCTGGAATTTTAAATGGTCTTGAAGTTAAAGATGCCATTGCTAAGATGATTGACTATCTTGAAGAAAATAAGCTTGGCGACAGAAAGATAAATTATAAATTAAGGGACTGGGTATTCTCAAGACAAAGATATTGGGGAGAACCAATACCTATAGTTCACTGCGAAAAATGTGGTTATGTTGCTCTTCCAGAAGAAGAACTTCCACTTTTACTTCCAGAAGTTGAAAACTATGAGCCAACAGATTCTGGTGAATCACCACTTGCTAAGATGACTGATTGGGTTAATACAACTTGTCCAAAGTGTGGTGGACCTGCAAAAAGGGAAACTGATACAATGCCACAATGGGCTGGTTCATCTTGGTACTTCTTGAGATACACTGACCCACACAATGATAAAGAGCTTGCAAGTAAAGAAGCCCTTGAATATTGGACTCCAGTAGACTGGTACAATGGTGGAATGGAACATACTACACTTCACTTATTATATTCAAGATTTTGGCACAAATTCTTGTATGACATTGGAGTTGTTCCAACTAAAGAACCTTATCAAAAGAGGACTTCTCATGGTATGATCCTTGGTGGCAACAACGAAAAAATGTCTAAATCAAGAGGAAATGTTGTAAATCCAGATGACATTGTAAGAGACTATGGTGCCGATACATTAAGATGCTATGAAATGTTTATTGGTGATTTTGAAAAGCCAGTTCCATGGTCAGAAAACGGCGTTAAGGGCTGTAGAAGATTCTTAGAAAGAGTTTGGAATTTACAAAGCCTAGTTGTTGATGGCAATGAATACACAGAAGATCTAGCATCTGAAATTCACAAGACTATTAAAAAAGTCACTGAAGATTATGGAAACTTAAAGGCAAATACAGCCATTGCACAACTTATGACACTTTCAAATGAATTTAGTTCTGCTGGAAAAATCACAAAAGAAGATTTTAGAACTTTCTTAATTTTATTAAATCCAGTTGCTCCACATATAACAGAAGAATTGTGGCAAGCCTGCGACTTGGGTGGAATTCTTTCTGAACAAGTTTGGCCTAAGTACGACGAAAAAATGACTATTGATGATGAAATTGAAATCCCAGTTCAATTTAATGGCAAGGTTAGATATACAATTAAAATTGCAAGAGATGCATCACAAGAAGAAGCCTTTGAAGTTGCAGAAAAGGATGAACTTTTTGCCAAAAACACTGAAGGAAAGAAAGTTGTAAAGAAAATTTATATTCCAAATAAGATTGTAAATATAGTTGTAAAATAAAATTGAAAAGCACTTTATAGTGCTTTTCGTTCTTTATGAGGAGTTTTTATGAATAGCATGACTGGCTACGGCCTTTTTGAAAAGAGAAGCGAGGATTTTTATATAAAGGTAGAGATGAAATCAGTTAACAATAGATACCTTGACATAAATGTTAGGATGCCATCATCTATTATGTATGCTGAAGAATCTGTAAAATCTTTTATAAAAAGTAAGATCAAAAGAGGCAAGGTTGATGTCTTTATAAATTTTGAATACTTAGACTCTAGCGATGTTAAAATTGATGTTGACTATGAGCTTCTAAATAAGTATATTAGTATAAGTAAAGATTTACAGGAAAAGTTTGGAGTGATAGAAGATCTTTCTTTTTCTAAATTAATGGAGGATCCCAATATTTTCAAACCACAAAAGGCGGAATTTGATGGCGACTACATTAAAGATGAGCTATTAAAGGTAGTTGACCTTGCTGCCAAGGACTTTGTGGAAGCAAGAAATATTGAAGGGGAAAAAATTAAGGAAGATTTTCTAGTAAAATTAGAAGAGATAAAAAATATCACTGATTTTATTGAAAAGAGAGCTCCAATTACTCTTAAAGAAAATGAAGAGAGACTTAGAGAAAGAGTTAGTGAATACTTGGACTCTAGTGAGATAGATGAAGATAGGATTTTAACTGAAATTGCAATTATGCTAGACAAGCTTTCCATTGACGAAGAAATTACTAGATTGAAAATACATATAGATAATTTTAATGATATAATAAAGTCAGAGGGAGCCATAGGTAGAAAGTTAGATTTTCTCATCCAAGAGATGAACAGGGAATCCAATACAATTGGTTCTAAATCAAATGATATTGAAATTACAAGCAAGGTTGTACTCCTTAAATCTGAAATTGAAAAGTTGCGTGAGCAAGCGCAAAATGTTGAATAATTATTAGGATGGTGATAATTTGGACGGCGGATTTTTATTAGTTTTATCAGGTCCTTCAGGTTCTGGAAAAGGAACTGTCAGTGAGGCTCTCATGAAAAACAACGACGATATAATTTTTTCTACTTCCGTAACTACAAGAACACCTAGACCAGGTGAGGTTAATGGTGAGAATTACTTTTTTGCCACAAGAGAAGAATTTGAAAAAATGGTAGAAAATGATGAGCTTTTGGAACATGCCTTTGTTCACACAAATTATTATGGAACACCAAAACAATTTGTCTTTGATGAAATTGAAAAAGGAGAAATTGTACTTCTTGAAATTGATGTGCAAGGAGCTTTACAAGTAAAAAAGAAATACAAAGAAGCAGTCTTCATATTTTTAATTCCTCCAACTATGGATGAACTTAAATCTCGTCTTGTTAAGAGGGATACAGAAACTGAAGATGAAATAGAAACAAGGTATAGAAATGCCTTTAGGGAACTTGACTTTGTTGGTGAATATGACTACTTTGTTATAAATGATGTAATAGATAATGCCGTTAAGGACATAGAAACTATTATAGCAGCAGAAAAACTAAGAGTTAAAAGACATAAAAACATCAAAAAGGAAGTTCAAGCAGAAGAGGAGAGAAATAAATGATTATACCATCTTTTAAAGATTTAAGTGAAGTTGCAAATTCTAGATATGAACTTGCAATTCTAGTTTCCAAGAGAGCAAGAAAATTAATTGACGGAAATCCAAAACTTATTGATACAGATAGTGAAAAGCCAGTTACAGTTGCCCTAGAAGAAATAATGGCTGGAAAGATTAAATTTGGCGAAAAGTTATCTGATTCTCAATATGAAAAGAAAATTGCAGCAGAAAAAGAAGAATTAATTGCAAAGATTAAGCAAGAAAAAATAGAAGAATTAAACTCAGAGGACTTAGAAGAGGAATAAAATGTTAAAGGGTAAAAAAATTCTTCTTGGAGTTACAGGTGGAATTGCAGCCTATAAATCTCCAGGGATTTGCAGTTTGCTAAGAAAATTAGGAGCAGAAGTTAAGGTTGTAATGACAAAAAATGCGACTGAATTTGTCACGCCTCTAACTTTTCAGACTATGTCAAATAATATAGTCCACCTAGAAATGTTCAATCAATTATTTAATATGGATGTGGAACATATTTCTCTTGCCAAGTGGGCTGATATAATAGTAATTGCACCAGCAAGCGCAAATTTAATTGGCAAGTTTGCAAATGGTATTGCTGACGATATGTTAACAACAGTTTTAATGGCATCTCGTTCAAAGGTAATGCTTGCGCCTGGCATGAATACTGTCATGCTAAATTCTGAAGCCAATCAAAAAAATATGAAGACTCTAGGAGATAGGGGAGTTATTATTTTAGATACCAAAGAAGATCTTTTGGCTTGCAATGACTATGGCAGTGGAAAAATGCTTGAGCCAAGTGAAATTGTTGACGAAATAGATAGGGCGCTAATGGAAAAGGACTTGGAGGGCAAGCATGTGGTTATAACGGCAGGTCCAACTGTAGAACCACTTGATCCAGTTAGATTTATTTCAAATTATTCTTCAGGAAAAATGGGCTATGCCTTGGCAGATAACGCTAAGAAGAGGGGAGCCAAGGTCACTCTCATATCTGGTCCCACAAAAATAGACATTCCAAAGGTTGATAACTTTGTGAGAGTTAAAACTACAAGGGATATGTTTGATGCTGTTGGAAAATATTTTGATGACTGCCATGTGTTAATTAAAGCTGCGGCACCAAGTGACTATAGACCTAAATCTTACAGCGAAGAAAAGATTAAAAAGGGCAATGACAGTCAAATGAATTTAATAGAAATGGAAAAGAATCCAGACATTGCCGCTCACTATGGAAGCATGAAGAAAAATCAAATTATAGTTGGTTTTGCAGCTGAGTCCACAAATATTTACGAGTATGCCAAAGAAAAACTTGTAAAAAAGAATTTTGATATGATTGTTGTTAATAATATTAAGAAAAAGGGTGCAGGTTTTGGGGCTGACACAAATATAGTTTCTATTATTAGCAAAAATAACACTGATGATTTAGAGATTATGAGTAAGACAGAACTTGCCAAGGAAATTTTAGATAGGGTAAAAAAACTTATGAGCTAGAGAAATCTAGCTCTTTTGTAGGTGAAGAATGTTTGCAGATATTTTTATAGAAAATAATTTTCAAAAAATCGATAAACTCTATACATACATAGTAAAAGATGATGTTAAACCAGGTATGCGTGTTCTTGTGAATTTTGGCAAGTCTTACCGAGTTGGTATCGTCCTTTTTTTGCATGCAAATTATTCTGGTGAACATTTAGACAAACTAAAGGAAATTCATTCAGTACTTGATGATGAGCCAATTATTTCAGAGGATTTAATTGAACTTGGCCTTTGGATGAAAGATAGATATTTAATTGGTTACTCAAGAGCCTTTGCGCCAATTTTGCCGCCAGGAAATTTGCAAAAAATTAAAAAGAAAATTATTGTTGAAAAATATCCTCAGGGAAAAGAGCTTGAAGAATTAAATTCCATTGACTTAAATAAGTATTTTGAAGACTTAAATGAAGATGAAAAGAAAATAATAAAAAAATTAAGGGCAAAGGGCTTTGTAAAATACAAGTATGATTCACTTGTTCTCCTCAAGCCAAAGCTTGTAAATTATCTTAAGATTTCAGAAAAATTTGATCCAAAAAATTTAGAAAATTTAAGCGAGAAGCAAGCCCAGCTTTTTAATTTTATCAAAGAGAAAAAAGATGTCTCTCGTGTTGAAACCATGTCTCTTCTTGGAATTTCCTATTCGCCAATAAAAACTCTAATAAAAAAAGATTTAATTTGTGAATACAAAAAAGAAGTTAAAAGAGAACCAGTGGAAAAGAATTTTGCAAGAGAGAAATTAGCCTTAAATGAGGAACAACAAAGAGCTCTTGCTAGCATTTTAAAGACAGATAAAGTTGTTTCTCTTCTTCATGGGCTTACTGGCAGTGGTAAGACTGAGGTTTACCTAAATCTTGCATCAAAGGTCATAGAAGAGGGCGGAGAGGTTATTGTCCTTGTGCCAGAAATTGGTCTCACTCCACAAATGATTGAGAGGTTTAAGGGAAGGTTTGGCGACAGTGTTGCAATAATTCACTCAAAACTTTCTTCGGGAGAGAGATACGACGAGTACAGAAAAGTTTTAAATGGCGAAGTAAAAATTGTGGTAGGCGTAAGAAGTGCAGTTTTTGTTCCCTTTAAAAATTTAAAAATGATTATAGTAGACGAATCTCACGACTCCTCCTATGAATTTCACGACAACTTAAAGTACGACACTATTGAAGTTGCCATAAATAGAATGAAAAAGAGAGGCAAAGTTGTCCTTGGTTCGGCAACTCCTTCCATTGAATCCTATTTTTATGCCAAGAAAGATTTTTATAATCTATGTGAGTTAAAAAATAGGGCAAAAAAGGGAGCCTTTCTTCCAGATACAAAAATTATTGACATGAGAGACGAGCTAATTAGGGGAAATATTTCTATCTTTAGCAGAGACTTGAAAAAGGCAATGGAAGAAAAATTAAAAAAGAAGGAACAGATAATTTTATTTTTAAATCGTCGAGGATTTTCTAATTTTATCTCCTGCAGGTCTTGTGGGGAAGTTATTAAATGCCATGAATGTGACATATCAATGACTTACCATAAGGCAAAAAATAGGCTCATCTGTCACTACTGCGGAAGCACAAAGCCACTTCCAAAAACTTGCCCAAGTTGCGGCTCAAAATTCATTAAGCAATTTGGAGTTGGCACGCAAAAGGTTGAAGAGGAAGTAAAAAAATTATTTCCAGAGGCGAGAGTTCTTCGCATGGATAGGGATACAACTACAAAGAAAGATTCCTATGATAAATTTTACGAAATTGTAAAAAATAGGGAAGCCGATGTAATTATTGGGACCCAAATGGTCTCCAAGGGCTTTGACTTTGAAAATGTAACTCTAGTTGGCATTGTGGCAGCAGATATGTCCCTATATATTTCTGACTATAAGGCCAAGGAAAGGACCTTCCAACTTATAACCCAAGTCTCTGGTAGAGCTGGTAGAGCATCAAAAAAGGGTCAAGTTATTATTCAAACCTATAGTCCTGACTCTGAAATTATAAAATATTCTGCCAGTGGCGATTATGAAGATTTTTATAATTATGAAATTGAAGAGAGAAAATTATTTTTATACCCACCCTACACAAAGTTAATTGAGCTTGAATTTTCTTCCTATGATGAAAGTTTGACTGAAGCCTGGGCAGGAAAATTTTTAAGGCAGATGTCCATGGACATAAAAAATTTAGATTTAATGGTGACAAAATTTATTAAGTTGCCAAAGATAAAAAATGTAAATAGAACTAAATTTTCGGTAAAGGTGAAGCCAAAAGATTTAGCTTTGTTAATATATGGTCTTAAAAGGGTAATTATTAATAGCAAGATAGAAGAAGATAATAAAGTATTTTTAAATATAGATTTTAGGTGATTAAATGGCAACAAGAAAAATTAGAGAGGATGGAGATCCAATACTCAGAAAACAATCAAAGCAGGTAACAAATTTCAACGATAGATTAAAACTTTTAATTGACGACATGTTTGAAACTATGGATGTGGCTTATGGCGTTGGTCTTGCTGCACCTCAAGTTGGAATTTTGAAGAGGCTTATTGTAGTAGATAATAGAGAGGAAGAAGAGGGCAAGAGATTTTACATGATTAACCCCGAAATTTTTGAAAAAGAAGGGGAAGAAGTGTCTATGGAAGGCTGCCTATCTGTTCCTGGAAAACAGGGAACTGTTAAGAGAGCCAAAGATATAAAAGTTAGATACAATGACTTAGCTGGCGAAGAAAAAATCATGGAAGCTGAAGACTTTTTGGCAAGAATTATTCAACACGAAGTTGATCACTTAGATGGAATTTTATACACAGACAAGGCAATTGAAATGTATGAAGCGGAGAGTGAATAGTGATGAAATTTATCTTTATGGGGACTCCAGAATTTTCCGTTCCTATTTTAGAAAGGCTCCATAAATTAGGTCAAGTTGCCCTTGTAGTTTCTCAAGAAGATAAGAGAAAGGGAAGGGGCAAAAAATTCACGAAGACTCCAGTAAAAGTTAAGGCTGAAGAACTTGGTCTTGAAGTTTATCAGCCTCATGATGTAAATTCTGAGGAGTCCATAGAAAAACTTAGAGAAATCCAGGCAGACATAATTGTTGTCGTTGCCTATGGACAAATTTTAAAGAGGGAAATTCTTGACCTTCCAAAAAAATATATTGTTAATGTTCACGCATCACTACTGCCAGAATTAAGAGGAGCTGCCCCAATTAATAGGGCAATAATGGAAGGCAAAGAAAAAACTGGCGTGAGTCTCATGAGAGTGGAAGAAGGACTTGATTCTGGTGCAGTTTCTGCTGTAAAAGAAATTGACATAAAAGACATGAATGCCGGAGAGCTTGAAGATAAACTTTCTCTTATGGGAGCTGATCTCTTAGAAGAATTTATAAGAGAAGTGGAAGAAGATAAAGTTAATTTCACTCCCCAAGATGAAGGCAAAAAAACTTATGCAGATAAAATTTTAAAGGATGACTTGCTATTAAATTTCAATGACAAGTCAAAAAATCTTGTAAATAAAATTAGGGGACTTAGCCCACATTACGGGGCAAAATTTTCCTATGAGGACAAGCTTTATAAAATTTTTGCTGCAGAAGAAATAGAAAATTCATCAGATAAAAAAGTTGGAACAATAATAAAATCAGACAAGGAACTAATTATTAAAACATTAGATGGCGCCATTTCTGTAAAAGAAATTCAAGCACCGGGAAAGCGCGCCATGAGAATTGATGATTTTCTTCGTGGAAATAAATTTGAAGAAAATTATGTCATAGGAGGGAAATAATGTATCCATATTATTACGGTTTTGATTACACTTATTTTATTTATATACTTCCAGGTCTAATTCTCGCATTTTATGCACAGGCAAAGATAAGTTCAGCCTATGAAAAGTACAAGAAAATAGGCTCTTCCACTAATTTAAGTGGGGCAGAAGTTGCAAGAGAAATTTTAGATAGAAATGGATTAAATTATGTAAAAATAAATTTAGTTGATGGAAATCTTTCAGATCATTATGACCCAAGAGATAAAACTTTAAATTTATCTCGCGATGTCTATTACAAAAATTCCATTGCATCAGTTTCTATTGCTGCTCATGAAGTTGGTCATGCAATTCAAGATTCAGTGGAATACGTGCCACTAAAAATTAGGGCTGCCCTAGTTCCCTTTGCAAATTTAGGAACTCAACTTTCCTTCTTTTTAATAATACTTGGATTTTTCTTCTCAGTATTTTTTACAAAACTTGGCATTGCCCTATTTTTCTTTGCAGTTTTATTTCAAATTGTTACCCTCCCAGTTGAGTTTAACGCCTCAAATAGAGCAAAAATAGAACTTGCCAATGGAATTATTAGTGATGAAGACTTAAGAGGCACCAAAGAAGTTTTAAACGCAGCAGCACTTACTTATGTGGCATCAACAATAGTTGCAATAGGACAATTTTTGAGATTACTTAGCATTTTTGGAAGAAGAGATTAATGAAAAACCCAAGAGAAAAAGCACTACAGATTATTAACGATGTCCTCTACAAGGGGGCATTTTTAGAAGAAAGTCTTGAAATTTTAAAAAAATCTAATATTGATGAGAGAGATTACAATTTTATAAAAGAAATCACTACAGGCGTAATTCGCAATAGAACTTACCTAGATTATGTAATAAAAATAAATTCAAGAGTTAAAATAAAAAGAATTCACAAAATTATTCTCAGTATTTTAGAGATGGCAATTTACCAAATGTATTTTTTGGACAAGGTGCCAGATTATTCAATTGTAGATGAATCAGTTAATCTTGCAAAAATTTACGGCAACAGAGGATCAATTTCCTTTACAAATGGAATTCTTAGAAGCATTTCCAAAAAGGATGCTCCACAAGTAAAGATTGAGGACAGCATTGATAATTTCTCAACTTTTTATTCTCATCCAAAATTTTATACAGAATATTTTTATAATAATTATGGGGAAGAATTTACAAAAAAACTTTTAAAGGCTAATAACGAAATGCCACCCTTTACCATTAGGGTGAATACTTTAAAGACAAGTAAAAGCGACTTGATGAGTAATCTAAAAGAACTGAGTTTTGAAATAGAGGAGACAGTTTATGACAATGCCCTAAATATTTTAAATCCCAAGGGAATAATTGACACAAAATATTTTGACGAGGGACATTTTTATGTGCAAGACCTGGGATCAATTTTAGTCGCAAGCTTTTTAAATCCAAGAGAAAATAGCAGCCTATTAGATTTATGCGCAGCACCAGGCGGAAAGAGCACTCATCTCGCAGAAATTATGAAGAACACAGGAGAAATTATTGCCTGCGACAAATCTCAGGGTAAGATAAAACTAATTCAAGAAAATGCAAAGAGACTTGGTGTAAAAAATATTGAGACGAGGGTAAATGACGCCAGAGTTTTAAATAAAGACTTTATAGATAAATTTGACTATGTCTTAGTTGATGCCCCTTGTTCAGGAACTGGTCTTTACAGAAAAAAGCCTGACATAAAATGGAACAAGGACTTAGAAGATATAAAGTCACTAGCTGAAGTTCAACTTGAAATATTAGATAAGGCAAAGGATTATGTAAAAGATGGGGGAGAACTTTTATATTCAACTTGCTCTCTTTCAAAAATTGAAAACGAAGATGTAATAAATAAATTTTTAGAAAATAACAAAAATTTCAAAATAAAAAAATTAAGAGATAGAGAAGTATTAAAACTATTCCCATCGACAGATGGAAGTGATGGATTTTCTATTACTCTTATGGAAAAAAATTGACTGTGAGCTTTCGCAGTCTTTTTATTTGATTAAATTTTGAATTCTATTTCTATTTGCCCATATCTAATGGTATAATGTTTAGATGAATAGGTGGTTTAATGGAATTAAATTCTATGTATGAAGATGAGCTGCGTGATTTTTTTGTAAATAAGGGTGAGAAAGCTTTTAGAGGCTCTCAACTTTTTACATTTTTTCACGATAAGAAGAGATATGATATTGAAAATTCAAATCTTTCAGAGAAGGCAATCTCCATAATTAAAGATGAAGAAATAAATAAGGTAGAAATTTTTAAAATTTTTGATTCAAAATTAGATGAGACAAAAAAATTTCTATTTAAGCTAAAGGACGAAAACTTAATAGAGGGCGTCCTAATGGACTACAAGCATGGCTATTCTCAGTGCATCTCAACACAAGTTGGATGTCGAATGGGCTGTGATTTTTGTGCGTCAACAAAGTCTGGTCTCGTGAGAAACTTAAGTGCAGCAGAAATGTTGGGTCAGGTCTATGAAATAGAGAAGGCTTTAAATATTAAGGTTTCAAATTTTATTTTAATGGGAAGTGGCGAGCCCCTAGATAATTTTTCTGAGGTTATTAGATTTATAAAGTTACTCCATGATGAAAAGGGACACAATACAAGCTATAGGAATATTACAATTTCCACTTGCGGCGTGGCAGATAAGATTTATGAACTTGCAGATATAGACATTCCCATAAATCTGGCTGTAAGTTTACACCAAACTAATGACAGGGATAGGTCGGCACTTATGCCTATTAACAGAAGATTTAATTTAGCCGACTTAAAGAGAGCCCTAGAATATTATGGTGACAAGACAAATAATAGAATTACCTTTGAATACACTTTAATTAAAAATCAAAATGATGGCAAAAAAAATATTGAAGAGCTTTATAATTTTGCTAAAAATATGAAGTGCCATATTAATTTAATACCCTTAAATCCAATTGATGAATTTGATGAAAAAAGACCTTCCAAGTCTGAAATCATTGAATTTAAAGATAAACTTGAGAAAAAAGGATTTAATGTAACTATAAGAAGAGAACTTGGAAGGGACATCAGCGCCTCCTGTGGACAACTAAGGCGCAAAGTTGAGGTGAAATAAATGAAAGTAGTATCAGCAACAAATGTAGGCAACTACAGAAAAAATAACGAAGATTGTTATTTTGTAAATGAGTCAAAAAATTTATATATATTAGCTGATGGCATGGGTGGACATCTTGCCGGCGAAAGGGCATCAAAGATGGCAACAGAAATTATTGCATCGGATTTTGAAAAGGCAAAGGAAATTAAGACTATTGAAGATGCAATTGAAATCTTGTCTTCTTCTATTAGAGATGCCAACAGCGAAATCTTCAAAAGCTCTGAAGAAAACGAAGATTATAGGGGCATGGGCACCACAGTATCTGCTGGTATAATTTTAGGAAGTGTACTAATTTATTCCAATGTTGGCGATTCAAGAATTTACAGGATAAATAAAGATATGGAGCAAATCACAAGAGACGATTCCTTTGTAAATTACTTGATGGAGATTGGCGAAATTACTGAAGAAGAGGCAAAGGTTCATCCAAAGAAAAATGTGCTTACAAAAGCCATGGGAACTACAGCTTACTTAGATGTTTCAGTAAACACTTTAAAGATTGAAGAAAATGACATATTTTTATTTTGTTCAGACGGACTTACTAATATGATTCCTGATGAAGAAATTTTCAAAATTATAAAAGAAAATACTCCTGAAGTTGCAAGAGACAAACTTTTGGATCTCGCCCTTAAAAATGGCGGCATGGATAATATTACATTTATTTTAGTATTTAATGAGTAGGTGGGCAATGATAAATAAAATTTTAGCAAATAGATATGAAATATTAGAAAAAATTGGCACAGGCGGCATGGGCAATGTTTTTAAGGCTCATGATAGAAAGCTTGATAGAATTGTTGCCATTAAGGTTTTAAAATTAGAGTACAACGAAGACAATAATTTTATTAGAAAATTTAAGAGGGAGTCTCTTGCAGCTGCAAGCATTTCTCATCCTAACATTGTAAGTATTTATGATGTTGGAACAGAAAAAGTGGAAGACAAAGAAGTCCACTACATTGTAATGGAATATATTGATGGAAAAACTCTTAAAGATTTAATAAATGATGAGGGCAGACTTTCTGAGAAGAGAGCACTAAATTACTGCATTCAAATTGCAGAGGCTTTAAAGGTTGCTCACTCAAAGCATATTGTTCACAGAGATATTAAATCTCAAAATATAATGGTTACTCGTGACGACAGAATTAAGGTTACAGATTTTGGAATTGCAAGAGTTGCTGATAACACAACTGTTACTGCAACTAATGCTGTCATGGGTTCAGTCCACTATTTTTCACCAGAGCAAGCTAGAGGTGCCAAGGTAGACAATAGGTCTGACATTTATTCTCTAGGTATCGTGCTTTTTGAAATGCTAACTGGCAGACTTCCTTTTGATGCAGACAATCCTGTTTCTGTTGCCCTTATGCAAGTTCAGTCACAAATGCCAAAGCCATCTGATTTTATCAAGAGCATAGATCCTTCAGTTGACGCCTTGGTTTTAAAGATGACTGAAAAGGATCCAGATGACAGATACAGAGATGTATTTGATTTGATTAAGGACATAAAGGACTACACAATTGGAGCAAAAACTTTTTCTGTCAAAAGAGATTATGAAGAAGACGACAGAACTGTTGTAACTCCAAATATTAATAGAAGACCCAATAGAAATCATTCCAACAACATGGATATGGACACGAGAAAACCTAAGAAGGTTGTAAAGAAGAAAAAATCTGCAGCTCCTGCCATACTTGGAATCTTTTCTGCCATAGTTATAATTGCCCTACTTATTTATGTAGTGCCAAAGGCTATTAAGGGAATGAAAAATGGCGATGTTGTAGAAAAAATTGCCGTTGAAAATTATATAGGCAAGACTAGAGAGGAAGCTAAAGAGTTAATAGAAGCCCAAGGGCTAGTCCTTGATGTAAATACAGTGGAAAATGAAGATGAACCTGACGGTCTTGTACTTGGTCAAAAGCCTGAAGAAGGCACTTCAGTAGACAAGGGTTCGACTATTACTCTTGAGATAAATGAGCTTCCTGATTCTGTTCCAGTTCCACCATTAAAGGGACTAACTACAGAAGAAGCACAAAAAACTCTTGAAGATAATTCTCTAAAACTTGGAACTGTAGAAGAAGAGTTTAACGAAGATGTTGAAGAAGGAAAGGTAATTTATTCAAATCCTGATGGCGGCTATTCTGTTAAGAGAGGTACAGCAGTTAAGGTTATAGTATCTAAGGGCGTTGATAAAACTCCAGTTGTTTTAAGCGACTACAAGGGTATGGATCAAGATATAGTTGTAAATCAATTAAAGAGCCTTGGCTTTACAGTTGTAATTGAAAATGGATTTAGCAACAAGGTTGGCGAAGGTCAAGTTTATGACATGGATCCAAAGCCAAATCAAAGCGTAGATAAGGGTTCAACTGTCACTCTATTTATTTCTAAGGGAGCAAAAATTAAGGAAGAGGAAGAAACCGATGACAATGAAGACAATCAAAATGAAGATAATTACAATAAAGTAAATCATGTCAAGGTTAAGGTTCCTGATGATGGCACTACTCACAATGTTTCTGCTGAAAGAGTAAGAGACGGCAATGGAAATAAAATTAGTGCAATTTCTGTTTGGAATTACAATATAGAAGGCGGAGAAGTCAGCAACGTTGAATTAATTGGTCCTGGCGAATACAATATTTATGTTGATGGCAATCTTGTAAAGACTGAGAAGATAAAATAATGATAGGAAAAATTATTAAACTGACAGGTGGCTTTTACTATATAAAGTCTGGCGACGAAGTTTTTGAAACAAGAGCTAGAGGAAACTTTAGACACAGCAAAGTTGAGCCTATTGTTGGTGATGATGTAGAATTTAAATATGAAGAAAAAACTCTGGGATATATTGAAAAAGTATATCCCAGAAAAAATATGCTCACAAGACCAAGGGTGAGCAATGTTGACTTAGCTCTCATTGTTATACCAGTTTTGGACCCAAAATATAATCTTGTCATTATAGATAAGACTATTATTCAGGCAGAGCATGAGGGTATAGACCTTGCCATAGTCATAAACAAGGCAGACCTTGACAGTGAAAGCGCAGAAGAACTTGCAAGGATTTATAAAAATTCTGGCTTTGAAACTTTTGTGATTTCAGATAAGGATGACAATATAGAAAATCTCAGAGCTTACCTGCATGGAAAGACTGTTGCCCTTTGCGGAGTTTCTGGTGCAGGAAAATCTACAATCACATCGAGAATTTTAAATAAAGAAGTGGAAGTAGGCAAAGTATCTGAAAAGACTAAGCGTGGTAAACACACCACTAGACACACGGAAATACTCTATAATGATGATATTTATATTTTTGATACTCCAGGCTTCTCTTCACTTACTTTAAAGATAGAGGAAGAGGATTTAAAAAATTATTTTAGGGAATTTAAAAATTTTAATACTTGCAAATTTAACAATTGCAATCACATAAAGGAGCCCAAGTGCGCTGTAAAGGATGCAGTGGATAGGGGCGAGATAGAAAAGTCAAGATACGAAAATTATTTGTACATTTTCAATGAATTAAAAGAAAAAGGAGAATACTAATGATTTCACCTTCATTGCTTTCAGCAGATTTCACAAATTTAGAAAAAGAATTTAAAATTATGAATGAAGAAAAAGTGGACTTTGTTCACTTGGACATTATGGATGGAAATTATGTGCCAAATATTTCCTATGGTCCAGGCGTGGTAAAAAAGCTTAGACCTCTAACTGACCTTCCCTTTGACACCCACCTCATGATTGAGAGACCAGAAAATTTTATTGAAGAATTTGTAAAGGCTGGCTCAGACATAATTACAATTCATCCAAGTACAACAAAGCATCTTGATAGAACTCTTTCTCTTATTAAATCTTATGGCAAAAAGGCAGGGCTTGCCCTAAACCCTGGAGATGGTCTTGACCTTCTTGACTACAATATAGAAAATATTGACTTAGTTTTAATTATGAGTGTCAATCCTGGCTTTGGCGGACAAAAATTTATCCCATCTGCACTTAGAAAAATTAAAGATGTAAAAAAATTAATTAAAGAGAGAAATTTAAATACACTAATAGAAGTTGACGGTGGCGTAAAGCTTGACAATGCAAGAGAAGTCCTTGAATCTGGTGCAGATATTTTAGTTGCAGGTTCAGCAATATTTGAAAAAGATAAGACGAGAGAAAATATTAAGGCCTTTAAGGAACTATTATGAAAAAAGCACTTTTAATTTCTGGCGGGAGACAAGTTTCCAAGCAATTAATAGAAAAATATGGAGACAGATTTATCTTAGTAGCCGATGGAGGCGCAAAGCTTTTAAAAAAGTATGACCTTGTTGCAGATCTTCTCCTTGGAGACTTAGATTCCATTGGCAATGAAACTCTTTCTTATGTAAAGGACAAGGACATTAAAATAAAAAAATTTCCTGCGAAAAAAGATTTAACTGACACTGCCCTTTGCATTGACTATCTCTTAGAAGAGGGCTACAAGGACCTTGTAATACTTGGAGCCTTGGGCACAAGACTTGACCACGAGCTTGCCAATCTTTACAATCTTAAAATGCTTTATAAGTTGGGAGTTTCTGCAAAAATTGTTGACGACTACAATGAAGTAACTTATGCAGAAGAAGGTGAATATGAATTTGAAAGGTCTGACAAAAAATATTTTTCCCTCATAAATGCAGGTGAAAAAATGAGCTTCACAACTGTGGGACTTTATTACGAAGTCCAAGACCTTGAAATAAATGCCATGAATCCAAGTAGGGCTGTCAGTAATGAAATGCTTGGCGACAAGGCGAAAGTAATTATAAATTACGGCTCAGCCTTTATAATTCAGTCGAGAGATTGATTACAATTTAAGATTAAAAAGCAAAAACCAGTTCTGTGAAAAACTGGTTTTTTTAATGCTCTTATATTTTATTTTTCTAATTTATAATACATCTTGTAGTGTTTTATTGAGCCATACTTTCTCTTTAGATAAGTTATTTTTCGACTAATGCTAAAGTCCTTCTTGTTGTTAATTGTAAATTCGTAGCCATTTCTAAGAAGCTCATCAATGGTTTTGTGGTACTTTTCATTTGTATACTCTTTTAAAAGTTTTGGATGGGCATTCATCCAAATTTTTGATGTTTCTTTATGGTAGTAGACTTCTTCTTCAAAGCCTAAATCTAAAAGGTCTCTTATATAAAAGTCTAACACATTTACTCCACCAGCAGCCATGAAGTAATGACTTTGTGGAAGTCTCAAGTTCATTTCAAAGGCCTTGTAAGCCTTATCTCTTGCGTCATATTTTAAATCTATATTTGAGTAACCAGTGTAGCCAATGGATTCAAGTTTTTCCTTGTAAAATTTAAAAAGCTCTGGCATGTACTTTGTATAAATTGCGTCGTTATTTCCAATTCTAAGTGGGAGTGGATCGGCAAGAAGAATTTGTCCATAAACCATCATTCGAACCTTGCCAGTTTTGTCGCAGTAGACATTGAAGGAAGCTTGGTTTGATGCAGGGCCAGGAATGTATTCTTGGACAAGCATTGTGCCCTCGTAGTGATTGTCGTCATAAATAGTTTTTACAACGGATTCTAGCTCCTCGTAGCTGTAAATTGTGTAGACCTTGTACTTATTTGGAAAGGACAATTTTACATAAGAGATGGAGTCGTTAGGCTTAAGTATAAGTGGAAACTGTAAGTCAAGTCCTTCAATTTCCTTGGAAGAATTTATAATTGCAAATTTTGGATAGGGAATGCCCAGCTCTTGGCAAGACTTATAAAAGTCAATTTTATTTTCAAGCCTTGCGTTTAAATCACTTGAAGGCGTGTTGAACTTGTAATATTCTTTTATTTTTTCCTTGTTGTTGGAAAGAAGTTTTGAATATTCGTCGCCACAAGGAATTGTTATTAAAGTTGCATCCTTATTTTCTTCAGCAAATTTTACCATTTCAGATACAAAAACTTTGTCATCAGAAAAATTTTCGATTATTCTTCTATCTAAAATGCGAGACTTGTCTGTGGCAGGAAGGGCCTTTTGACAAAAAACTGTGGAAATCAAGTCGTAATTGTCATTTAAGATGCGGGCAATTCCATAGGCATTTTCGTCAGAGCCGAGAATTACAAATTTTACATTTAATTTTTTTATTATATCTTTAGAAATATTTTTCATGTTTCTCCTTTATAATCTATTTTTCGCATTACTTAACATTATACACTAGAGATAAGTATTTTTTAAGCCTTCTGAGAAAAAGCCATGTCTTTACTTTTCCAATAGTCTGCAATTTCTTTTATTTTTTCTTCAGTGACAATATCTTTATTCTTTTCCTTTAAAATTTTATCAATTTCAGAAATAAGAGAAAGTTTGTCGGCACACCAAAGAGGCTCAAAAAGTTTTTTCTTTGGTGGGTCGCCAGTTATTCTGTGGACTACAGTTTTCTCGTCAATATTATCTAAGGCATAAAGGATTGTGTCAATATATTCTTCTCTTGATAAAATTTTAAATTTTTTATTTTTGTAAAGCTCATGTATTGGCGAGTCCTTTAAAATATATAAGTTGTGAAACTTTACTCCAAAGGCTGCCACTTCTTTTATGTATTTAATTGTATTTTTAAAGTCCTCTTGATCTTCAAAGGGAAGTCCAAAAATTGCGTGAATTAAAAATAGTAAGTTTTCTTCCTTTAATTTATTTACAGTTTCATCAAAAACTTTTTGGGAGTAACCGCGATTTATGAGCTTAATTGTATCTTCCTTTACACTTTGCATGCCAAGCTCTAGCCAAAGTGTCTTCTTGTGGGAAAGGTCCTTTAAATATTTTATTTTTTCATCATCGAGGCAGTCGCAGCGAGTTGCAATTGATATTCCAACTATGTCATCTCTATCTACAACCTCATTATAAATATTTTTTAAAGACTGGAGAGACCCATAGGTGTTGGTAAAATTTTGAAAGTAGGCAATATAATTTTTTGCCTTCCATTTTTTCTCAAGAAATGTTTTTTGAGAATCAATTTGCTCAGCTATGGAAAAATTTTTTGAGCCGGCAAATTCTCCGCTGCCCTCATCAGAGCAAAAGATGCATCCAATATTTGAAAGTGTACCATCTCTATTGGGACAGGAAAAGCCGCCGTCCAGAGAAAGTTTTACGGTCTTGCCAGAAAAATATTCACGAAAAAAATCATTAAAGGATAAAAATCGTCTCATTACAATAAATCACCTAATACATTATATATTTTTTTAAAAATTATTTCCATGACTTTGAAATTATAAAAAATACTATATAATATAATAAGAATTGAGGTTTTTATGGACTTAAAATTTAAAAATTATTTAATTTTAGCAGAAGAGTTTTTGTTAGAAGAAGACTGGGACAAGGCAGAGGATTTGTTACTTAAATCTTTGAAGTTTACAAGAGAAGAAGATCTTGATGAAAAAATCTCTGTCTATTTTGAGTTATCTGACATATATCTTAAAAAAGAAAATTATTATGAGGCAAAAATTTGTTTTGAAAAAATTTTGAGCCTAAAGGAAATGGCTGGCGCCTATTATGGGCTTGCCATCACCAATGATTTTTGCAATGGGGATATTTCTTACTCAATAAAAAATTATAAAAGGGCAATTGAGCTTGACGAAGATTATGACAGAGCTCATTATTATCTAGCTCACGCCTATGATAAAATTGGTGAAACTGAACTTGCCATAGAAGAATTTAAAAAGGTTCTTGCCATAGACCAATACGATTTTGTAACTTATAATGATTTAGGTTCAATTTATGAAATAGAAAATAAAAATGCTTTGGCAGAAAAATTTGTAAAAAAATCTCTTGAGATAAAGCCAGATTATGGCAGGGCCCTATACAATATGGGCGTTCTCTCAAAAAAGAAGGGCGACAATGCTTTAGCTTTAAAATATTATTATGAGGCAATTGGAAAGTTTGAAGACCCCTTTTTATTTTTAAATATGTCTGCAGTATATATTGAAGAAAAAAATTATAAATCTGCTATAAATATTTTAGATAGAGGACTTTTGGATTTTCCAAATTCTGTAAATCTACATTATAATAAGGCTTGCTCCTTTTCTCTTTTAGGAGAGGATAATAGAGCCAAGGAAGAATTAAAATTAGCTATAGAAATAAATAAGGATGCCTATGAATGGGCAAAGACGGACGATGATTTGTGTCATCTTGTAAAGGAGTTAAAATGATTATTATTAAGACAGAAGACGAAATAAAAAAGATGCAAGTTGCAGGAAAAGTTTTATCTGATGTGCATCACAAGCTTAGAGATTTTATTAAACCTGGTGTAAAAACTATTGAAATTGATAGATTTGTGGAAAATTATTTAAAGGAAAGGGGAGCCTATCCTGAGCAAAAGGGCTATGAAGGCTATCCTTATTCAATTTGTGCATCAGTAAATGATGAAATTTGTCACGGTTTTCCATCAGAATATGTTCTTAAAGATGGAGACATAATTACTGTTGATATGGTTGTAAATGTTGATGGATGGCTAGCTGACTCTGCCTGGTCCTATGAAGTTGGCGAAGTTTCAGAGGAAGCCAAAAAACTTTTGCGTGTTACTCGTGAATGTATGTACAAGGGAATTGAAAAGGCTGTAATAGGAAATAGACTTGGTGACATTGGAGCTGCAGTTCAAAAACACGCAGAAGAAAATGGTTATTCTGTTGTAAGAGAATTTGTAGGTCACGGCATTGGTCAAGAGATGCACGAAGATCCACAAGTCCTTCACTATGGAAAGGCTGGTCGTGGACTAAGACTTCAAGAGGGCATGGTATTTACTATTGAGCCAATGATTAACATGGGCAAGAAGGAGCTTACAATTGACGATAATGGTTGGACAGCAAGAACTGCTGACGGTTCACTTTCTGCCCAATACGAACACCAACTTGCCATAACAAAGGACGGACCAATAATAATTACTGACCAAGGCGACTGTTGATAAGTGAGAGAAGTTAATTTATTAAAGGGAGATATTTTTTCTGCACTACTTAAAATGGCTCTACCCCTAATGGGCACTGCCTTTGTGCAAATGGCATACTCCTTAATTGATTTAATGTGGCTTGGGAGACTTTCCACAGGAGCTGTTGCTGCTGTGGGGACTTGTTCCTTTCTAGTTTGGATTGCCCAGTCGATTACTCTTATTGCAAAGACAGGAATTTCTGTTGGACTTTCCCAATCCTATGGAAGAGGAGATAGGGAAAGTGCAAGGGAAGTTTGGGTCTCTGGATTTATTTTAAATTTAATTTTTTGCCTAACTTTAACTATTTTATATATTTCCATGAGAAATAAAATAATTGGCATTTATAAGCTTGATAGTGATGTCCACAAAATGGCAGCCGACTATCTTTTAATTGTAAGTGCAGGCCTAATCTTTACTTTTTTAAATCCAGTTTTATCAGCTGCATTTTTCGCCAAGGGAAACTCCATAACACCCTTTAAAATATCAATAATTTCACTTTTTATAAATTTAATATTGGACCCATTTTTGATCTTTGGTCTTTCTTTTTTTCCAAAAATGGGCATAAGGGGAGCAGCTCTTGCAACTGTATTTGCACAAATGGTTTCAACTCTTCTCTATATCTATGTGGGCTATAAGGAAAGAGAAATTTTTGTGAGAACAAATTATTTTGAAATTCCTCACAAGGAGTATTTTAAATCAATTTTAGACTTGGGATTTCCTGCCTCACTGCAATCTTTGATTCACGCCATGGTGGGTATGGTTTTAAACAAGTATATTGCAAGCTTTGGAGCTCTTTATATTGCAGTCTACTCCATTGGTTCACAAATCGAGTCCATATCTTGGATGACTGCTGACGGATTTGCTGTGGCCTTTTCTGCATTCTTTGGTCAAAATTTTGGAGCAAAAAATTATGAGAGACTCCACCATGGCAGAAGAGAGGCAATGAAAATAATTAATATTATTGGCATTTCAACTTCACTTTTATTATTTTTCTTTGCCGAAAATTTATTTACACTTTTTATACCAAGAGATCCAGAGGCAATTATAAAGGGAATTGATTACCTAAAAATCGTGTCAATTTCCCAATACTTTATGGCACTTGAAATTGGAACAACGGGCATGTTAAATGGGCTTGGACTTACAAAATATCCAGCCATAAATGCCATGATACTAAATATATCTAGGATACCCCTTGCCTTTATTTTAATGCCAATTTTTGCAGCCAATGGTATTTGGATAGCCATGAGTTTGTCCTCAGTCCTAAAGGGAATATTTTTAACTTTAATATATTATTATTTGCGTAAAAGGACAGATGGCTTTAAAATAAATATGAAGACCTATGTATGAAAGGAGATAAAATGTTAAAACAATTTGAAAAACCTGCAGTGGGGGAAAAAATTGCAGTATTAAAAACTAATAAGGGCGATATAAAAATTAGATTATTTGAAGAAGCAGCACCTCTTGCTGTTGAAAATTTCATTTCTCTAATTGAAGATAAATACTATGACGGAATAATTTTCCACAGAGTTATTGAAAACTTTATGATTCAAGGTGGAGACCCATCTGGAACTGGTCGCGGCGGCGAAAGTAAGTGGAAAAAACCCTTTAAAGACGAATTTAATTTAAATTTCAGAAACTTTAGGGGAGCACTTTCCATGGCAAATGCCGGACCAAATACTAATGGCTCACAATTTTTCATTGTCCAAGGAGATAAACTAAGTGAGGACATTTTATCTCAAATGAGAGATGCAGGCGAAGATAGAGGCTATCCAGAAGAGATTGTTGATGCCTATGAAAAAGTTGGCGGAGCCTTTTGGCTTGATGGCAAACACTCTGTCTTTGGGCAAGTTTTTGAAGGAATGGATGTAGTTGATGACATTGCTAAGTCCAAGGTTGGCTTTATGGATAAACCTGTCTTTGACATTGTAATTGAAGAAGCTCTTATAACTGATTATCAAGGATAAAATTATGCATCAATATAAAGGAAGAATGATTTTACACACTGGGTCCATGTTTTCTGGGAAGACTAGCTCTCTTGAAAAGGACCTAAAGAGATTTTCCATTGCAAATTACAAGACAGTTGCCTTTAAGCCAAGGATTGACAAGAGATATTCCAGAGAAGAAATTGTAACTCACGATAAAATTTCTTTTAAGGCAATTGAAGTTGAATCCGTAGAAGAAATTTTGGATTTCGTAGAGAAAAATTCTCCAGAAGTTATTGGCATAGATGAAGTGCAATTTTTAAAGGACGAGCCAGCCCTTGTACTTGAAGATTTGGAAAAAATTCTTGAGATGGGAATTACTATTGTCATGGCAGGCCTCGACATGGACTACATGGCAGAGCCCTTTGAAATAGTAAAAGAAATAATGCCAAAGGTGGACTATCTAAACAAGCATCACGCCGTTTGCAAGAGATGTGGCACTGATGCCTGGGTGTCTCACAGAAAAATCAAGAGCGACAAGAGAGTTGAGCTGGGAGCAGTGGAAGAGTACGAACCACTTTGCAGGTCCTGCTATAGAGTTGCTAGGGCAGAAGATAAGTTAAAAGAAAACCAAGAAAATTTTTTATAAGGTATTGACAGCCTCTAATCATTTGATTAAAATATAATTAAATGATTAGAGGTGATTTTTTTGACTCCAAGAGAAAAAGAAATTATAAATCTTTTGAAGAAAAATCCTGGAATCTCGCAACAAGAAATTGCTGATGAATTAAAGATAACAAGGTCTGGTGTATCCACTCACATCAACAACCTAATGACATCTGGATATATTTTAGGTAGAGGATATATACTTAGGGAAGACTCCTATGTGGCAGTCCTTGGTGGCTGCAACATGGACATCACTGGTTACTCCTTTGACAACTTAAGGGGCAGAGATTCAAATCCAGGGAAAATTGAATATTCTAGCGGCGGCGTTGGAAGAAATATTTGCGAAAATTTGGCAAGGCTTGATGTCAACACAACTTTTCTATCAGTTTTGGGTAAAGACGATGCTGGCAAAAATATTTTAGCCGAGCTAAATAGGATTAATGTAGATACTTCCAAAATTTTATTTGCTGAGGGAATAACTCCTCATTATCTTGCAATTTTAGATGAGGACAAGGATATGTTTGTGGCAATTGCCGACATGGATCTCCTAAAAAATATTGACGAGGACTATGTTGACAGGAACAAAAAAATTATTGAAAATGCAGAATTTACAATAATGGATACAAATCTTGAAGAAAAAACTCTGGACTATGTCCTAAAAAATTTAAAAGGAAAGTTTTTAATTGACGGAGTTTCCACAAAAAAGGTAATGAAAATAAGAAATTTATTGGATAAAATTCATTTCCTAAAGGTAAATATTTATGAAGCCATGGCTCTAAGTGGTCTTGAAACAGAAAACATTGATAGACTTGGAGAAGATTTAATAGCAAAGGGTCTAGAAAGTCTTGTCATAACTGCTGGAGGCAAGGGGGCCTTTTATTTTGAAAAAGATTTTAAAATGATGAGAAAGCCTGAGCCCGTTGATGTTGTAAATGCCAGTGGAGCAGGAGATGCCTTTATGGCTGGCTATGCCTACGGTCTTTATAACGATTTTGATATAGATAAGAGAATGAAGGCGGCTGAAGCTGCTGCAAGGATTGCACTAAAAAGTGCTGATTCATGTTCCAAGGACATGAATGAAAATAATTTAAAGGGAGAGATTTTATGATTAGTAATGAAATGTTAAAAAAATATGTTGAGTATAGCGACGAAGTTAAAAAAGCAATGGAAGAGGGAAAACCAGTAGTTGCCCTTGAATCTACAATTATTTCTCATGGCATGCCTTATCCACAAAATATTGAAACAGCTAAGGCTTGCGAAGAAATTATTAGAGAAAATGGAGCTGTTCCTGCGACAACTGCAATTATTGGCGGAAAAATTAAAATTGGTCTTTCTGATGAAGAGTTAGAATTTATGGCGACATCAAAGGACATCATCAAGGCATCAAGAAGGGACTTTGCCTATATAGTTTCTCAAGGTCTAAATGGAGCTACAACAGTTGCATCAACAATTATTGCATCAAGACTTGCCGGAATTAAAATCTTCGTAACTGGAGGACTTGGTGGCGTTCACAGACATGCTGAAGTAACTTTTGACATATCAAGAGACCTTGAAGAATTAGCAGCAAATGACATTATGATTGTTTGTGCAGGTTGCAAGTCAATTCTTGACATTGGACTTACTCTTGAATACCTTGAAACTAAGGGTGTGCCAGTATTTGGCTATCAAACAGATTATATGCCAGCCTTCTTTACTAGAAAGAGCGAATTTAAGGTTGACTACAATATTAAAAATCCAAAGGAAGCAGCAGAAGCAGCAAAGGCTCAATGGGAGTTAGGACTTCAAGGTGGAATCCTTCTTACAAATCCAATTCCTGAAAGTGATTCAATGGATGAAGAAAAAATTAATACTGCAATAGAAAAAGCCTTAGTTGAAGCAGAAGAAAAGGGAATTCACGGCAAAGAAACAACTCCTTTCTTACTTTCAAAAGTTCTTGAAGTTACTGAAGGTAAGTCTCTTGAAGTAAATATTGCCCTTGTGAAAAATAATGCGAGATTAGGTGCTGAAGTTGCAAAATACCTATACTAAGACAAAAAAAGTTTCTGAGTCCAAGGTTATCTTCACCTATGGAGTAATGCCAACAGACCTAAACACTGGCGGCACCATGTATGGACCAAGGCTCTTTGAAATTGCAGATCACAGTTCTGGAACTTGCGCCATAAGACACACTAGGGGAAGGGTCGCAACAATTTCTTGCGATAATTTGACTTACTTAAAGCCAATTAATCAAGGAGACTTTTTAACTGCAAGCACATTTATTTCTGGAGTGGGAAATTCTTCTGTGGAAGTTTTTACCAAGTTTACCAAGGAAGCGCCCATGACAGGTGAAACAGAAGTAGCTGCCTTTTGCTTTTTGACTTTTAAGTGCAAGGGGACTGAGCCAGGAAAAATCCCAGGAATTATTGGAGAGACTCTTGAAGAGAAAAAAATAATTGAGGGCTACCTTGGCAGAAGAGAGATAAATAAAATAAGACAAAAAAATAATAAAGAATTAAGAGAAATTTTAAAATAAAGAAAATTTTAAATTAAAAATTTATTTAAGAGATGCACCTTTTTAGGTGCATTTTTTGTGTTTTACATAGAATTTTATAAAATATTTGAACTTTAATAATTTTATAAGGAAGGCTACATTATAAGGTTTCTTATGTTATAATTTTAAATATGATAATAGGAATATGCACTTGCGAAATATTTATTTACGATGCAAATTCTCTTAAGTCAAAGAGGTCTGTTGTAAAAAGTATTATAGAAAAGTCAAAAAATAGATTTAATATATCAATTGCTGAAGTTGGCGAAAACGACAAGTGGCAGAGGAGCCTTATTGGCTTTGCCACAGTTTCCAATGATAAAAAAGTTGTAGATGAAACTCTAGAAAGAGTAATACAATTTTTTAACACTTACAGCGAAATTGAAATTGTGAATATAGAAAAAGAAATTTTATAGAGGAGAATATGAAGGATATTTTAACTCATGAGGAGGCAGATTTATGCCTGGATATACTAGAGGAAACTTACCCAGATGCCCACTGTGAACTTGAGCATGAAAGCTCATTTGAACTTTTAGTGGCGACAATTTTATCTGCCCAATGTACTGATGTGAGAGTAAATAAAGTTACTTCTGAGATCTTTAAAAAATATAAGAGACCAGAAGACTTTGCTGAAATGGATATAAAAAAATTAGAGGGACTAATTAAGGAATGCGGTCTTTTTAGAAATAAGGCAAAAAATATTAAGGCAAGCTCTTGTGTAATCTTGGAAGATTATGGTGGCGAAGTTCCAAACACAATTTCTGAATTATTAAAGCTTCCTGGAGTTGGCAAAAAGACAGCCAATGTTGTGGCGTCTACTGCTTTTGGAGTGCCTGCCATTGCAGTTGATACCCATGTCTTTAGGGTGAGCAATAGAATTGGTTTCGTCCACGAAAAAAATGTGGCAGATACAGAAAGAGCCCTTGAAAATAAAATCGACAAGAGCAGGTGGACAAAGGCTCATCATTTATTTATTTTTCACGGAAGAAGATGTTGCACTGCGAGAAATCCTAAGTGTGAAAGCTGCACTATAAATAAAATTTGCAGATATTATGAGGTTTAATCTTATGGAAAATTTAGGCAATAAAATTTTAAATATTAATAAAAAAATTTTAATTACCCTTGCACTTATTTTGATGCTTATTTTTATTTCTGTAATGTATTTTACTGAAGAATACACAAATCCCTATATGCACAGAGGTGTAAAAATTGAAGGCATAGATGTGTCAAGTTTATCAAAGGAAGACGCTCTAAAGGAAGTAAAGACCGTTACAGATGAGATGATAAAAAATAAGGTAGTTAATTTTACCTATGAAGACATTACTGTGCCAGTGCCCTTAAGGGACTTTGGATATAAGTTAAACTTGGAAGAAGCAGTAAATAATGCCTATAGCTATGGCAGATCTGACAATTTATTTTACAACTATATTGACATAATCAAGGGATATATTTTTAAAAAGAATTTTGTAGCAAGTCCAGACATAAATAATTCTAAAAGGGAAGAAGTAATTTTAAAAATAGGAAGTAAAATTTATAAAAAGCCCCTAGATGCTTATCCTCTTATAAATCCTGACGGCAGTGTAACTATAAAAGATTCAGAAATTGGAAGATATATGGATATGAATGAGGCAAAAGAATTAATCAATTTAGATATTTTGCATGAGGAAAAAATCGAACTTCCAGTTTATAAGACTGAGCCAAAAATTTATTCCAATTACTATGAAGGAATCGACAAAAAATTAGGAGACTTTGAGACAGACTATTCATCTTCCATTAAAAATCGCAAAGAAAACATAAGACTTGCCGCATCAAAGTTTAACAACATGAAGTTAAATCCAGGCGATGAAATTTCCTTTAATGATGTTGTGGGAGAAATTTCAGAAAAAACTGGCTTTAAAAATGCAACAGTTATTGTGGGTGGAGAATATGAAAATGGAATTGGCGGAGGAATTTGTCAAGTTTCCACAACTCTCTATAATTCTCTAGTTTTATCTGACTTAGAAATTACAGAAAGACACAACCATTCAAGGCCAATTAATTATGTTGATCTTGGTACAGATGCAGCTGTAGCTAGAGGCTACAAGGATTTAAAATTTAAAAACAATACAAATAATCCAATTTTAATTTTAGCCGAAGCAAATGGAGAAAAATTAAATTTCAAAATTTTGGGCAACAGCAGCGACAGAGACTATGAAATAAAAATTGTGCCAGAACTTCTAGGCACAGTTAGTCCAGGTGTTAACACAATTTATTCAGACGATTTGCCTGAAGGAGAATCAACTGTGAAAGAAAGTGGAGCAAGGGGTTACTCCTACAAGACTTATAAGGAAATAATAAAAAATGGCGAAGTGGTAGATAAAAAAGAAATTTCAAAATCCTATTATGTTCCAAAGGATAAGGTTGTTGTAGTAGGAACGGGAACAGGTTCGTCCAATGACAAAAATAAGGACGAGGATTAATAAGAGCTTAGGCTCTTATTTTTTTTGCTAATATAAAAAACAAGGATCTTGTGATAAAATAGAGACATGAAGTTATTTAAGAGATTTAAAAAGAAAAAGTCAATTTATAAAATTCTTTGGGAAAATAATTTTGATTTAGAAAAATTAAGGGACCTAAAAGATTTTCATTTATCTGATGGAAGCTACGAACTTTCTCTTGCAAAGGGCGAAATAAAGTTAAATCATATTAAGACAAGAGAGATAAATAAGGCTGTGGATGATTATTATTTGAGAGATAGCCAAGCCATAGATGAATTTGAAAATTTTTTTAGGAATCACAGGGCAGTGGAAGCTGAGAGAAATTTTCTCACATTTTTGCTACAAAAAATTGAATTTGACGAATCAAAGTTAGTTGGCCTTTCAATTTTACTTATGAGGGACTCAGAGGTTGAGGAGTGCGTAAAATTTGGCATGCTCCTTACAAAGTACTACAATCTTCAAGAAGTTAGAAGGGCTTACGAAATATTTTTGAATTTATTAAAGCATCCTGCCTTTATTTATTATGGCATTGATGTTTTGAAAAATATAGATTATGGGATAATAGACGATTTATACGAAAAGACTACGGAAATTGGAAAAGAAATAATAGAGGAGAAGGCATGGAATTAGGAAAAATACAAAAATTAAGAGTAGAATCAAAAAATGGCAAGAAAGTTTTCTTAGCAGACGATGAAAATAATAAAGTTCTTCTTGCAAAGGGTGAGGGAGAGGATTTAAAGGTTGGCGACGAAGTTGAAGTCTTTGTCTACAATATTCACGAAGAATTTGAAGCAACTTTAAAAAGACCCTATGCACAAGTTGGCGACTTAAAAAAATTAAAGATTGTTGACAAGGCAAAGGTTGGTTACTTTGTGGACAATGGCATTGGCAAGGATATTTTCTTACCCTTCAAAGAAAGTTACGGAAGGCTTACTGTAGGTGAAGAATATCTTTTGTACCTCTACCACGACAAGAGCGACAGGCTTGCCCTTACCATGAATATAAAGGACAAACTTTTAGTAAATGACAAGTATAAGGTCAATGACATAGTCAAGGGAACAATTTATAGCATGGGAAGACCTGGTGCCTTTGTTGCCATTGATAACAAGTATGATGGAATGATTCCTGCTGAAGAAATCAAGGGAATTTATAAAATTGGCGATGAAGTTGAGGCAAGAGTGCAAAGAATTTTGCAAACTGGCTTTATAACTTTGACACTTAGAGAAAAGGCCTATAAGCAAATAGATGCCGATGCTGACTTAATTTTAGAACTACTTGAAGACAATGGTGGTGTTCTTGAAATTGGCGACAAGTCTGATCCAGAAATCATTAAGGACTTGACAGGACTTAGCAAAAAAGCTTACAAGAGGGCAGTGGGACACCTTTACAAAAATAGAAGCATAAATATTTACGATACAAAAATCGAGTTGAGACATGGAAGAAAATAAATTTACAAGAGAAATTATTGACTTTGACTTCAAGGGACTTGGCATGACAAAAGTTGATGGACTGCCAGTCTTTTTAGATGGTGGAGTCATTGGAGATGAGGTTGAATTTCTAATTAGCAAGAAAAAGAAAAATTTCTGCAAGGGAAAAATTATAAATATAATAAAAAAATCTAAGGACAGAGTTAATAGCCCCTGTCCTTATTTTAAAGATTGTGGAGGTTGCGACTTTCTAAATTATTCTGATGACATGGAATTAAAGTGGAAGGAAGATGACACAAATAAGAATTTAGAAAAAATTGCAGGCCTAGACATAAGAGTTGAGGAAGTCCTTGATTCGCCAGAAAAAACTCATTACAGAAATAATATGCAGTTCCAAGTGAGAGATGGCGTAATTGGACTTTATGGCAAAAATTCCAAGGACATAGTTGCCATAAAAAACTGCCTAATGCAAAGAGATAAAGCCAATGAAGTCTTACAAATAATGTGGCGATACAAAAAACTAAGGGACCTAAAGCGAATTGGAATTAGGACAAATTATAAGGGCGAAGTCCTCTTAATCCTTGTAACAAAGGGAGATAAAGTCGAAATTAAGGATATACTGTCTGACTTAATTGAGGCAGGAGTAAAATCAATTTATCTAAATTACAATGGAGGGGACAAGTTCCACTACTCACGAGAATTTGAAAAAATTTATGGCGAGGATACAATCGAAGAAAAATTACTAGACATAAATTATAAAATCTCTCCAGAATCCTTTTTCCAAATAAATAGGTTGGCGACAGAAAAACTCTATCAAAAAGCAATTGAGTACTTAGAGCCTAAGGCAGAAGATAAAATTTATGACTTATATTGTGGAGTTGGCTCAATATCACTATCTGTAGCCAAAAGTGGAGCTCAAGTAATAGGAATTGAAATAGTAGATAGTGCCGTCGATGACGCAAGAATAAATGCAGAAAATAATAATATCAATGCAAGATTTGTAAAGGGAGCGGCAGAAGAAGTCATAGAAAAACTTTGGGAAGAAGAAAAAATTTCTCCAAATAAAATAATTGTAGACCCACCAAGGAAGGGACTTGACGAAAAATTAGTAAACTTCTTAAAGGAAAACCCAGTAGAAAGGCTTGTCTATATCTCCTGCAATCCAGCAACCCAAGCAAGAGATTTAAAAACCCTAAAAGAAGTATATAGGGTGGAAAAAGTAGCATTAGTAAATCTCTTCCCAAACACAGCCCATGTGGAGACTGTAGTATTGATGTCAAGAAAATAAGACAAAAGGTTATAAGACTGTTGAAATCAATGGCTTTTAGGATTTTAGAAGAAATCTTAAAAGCCATTTTTTTATTTGAAAAATACCTTGTGGGAACAGTTCAAGTGTAGATTATAGCAGGGTGTGTAGACACCATGGATATTTTAGGGGGGAGTGAACAGGATGGATAATATCAGGCTACTCATCATATAATAAAAATGATATAATAGTAATTAGGTTGAATTAAGGAGTTCAATATGAATAAAAAAATAAATCTGATACTACCTAAAAAACAATTCCAAATCCAGCTAGTAGGAATCTATGCACGAGTCAGCACGACAGATAAAGACCAGTTAAATAGTTTAGTTGCACAAATATCTGCCTTAACTAGACTTACCTCCCATTATTCCAATTGGAGGCTTGTAGATATTTATATTGATATTGCGTCAGGCAAAACTAAATCAAGTAGAAAAGAATTCTCAAGAATGCTCGAAGACATAAAGAAAGAAGACGTAAATATAATCATTACAAAGAGCGTCAGTCGATTTGGTCGTGATACAGTAGATGCTTTAGAAGCATTAAAAGTAATTAAGCAAGTCAGTGCAAGAATTATCTTTGAACAAGAAAACCTAGATAGCCAAGAAGATGATACAGATATAATCATATCCATTATGGAATCTTTAGCACAATCAGAAAACGAACAGCGAAGTGAAAATATAAAATGGGGTCTAAAGCAAAGAGCGGCACAAGGCACATCAAAGCTTTATAATAGAAAGTGTTATGGCTATGATCATGATGAAAATGGAGAATTAATTATAAACTTTCAACAAGCAAAAATTGTCAAGAAAATATTTAATTGGTACTTAGATGGGAAAAGTGTCATTGGCATAGTCAAAGAACTTGAAAAAGAAAACATTAAATCTCCTACAGGGAAAAACAAATGGCCAAAGAGAAGCGTAGAAACTATGTTAGAAAATGAAAAGTATACAGGCTCTGTAAAACTATTAGATTCAGTAAATAAAGAAAATTATTATCTTCTAAAAGAGAATCACGAAGCAATTATTACAGAGGAAGTATTTAATAAAGTTCAAGAAGAAAAATCAAGTAGGAGTAATCTTGATGGGGAAAATAATAGAAAGAGTAGAAAATATAGTTCAAAAGATGTTAGTAGAAATAAAAAAATGGATATCACAAATGGGAAATAAAATTATGTATGGTGAACTAAATTCTACAATAGTGGATAAATCTAAATACAAAGAGTTTTTGACAGTAGAAGAGTGTAGAAAGTGGGGAGAGTATTATTCGAATTGGGCTAAAAGATATAGAGAGGTTATGAGTTTAACTGAGAAAATAAAAACTCAACATTCTTTAGAAACTGCAACAGTTGAATGTTATTGTGGACATTCATATAGAGAAATTAATAAGCTATTAAGATCAGGGTCTATTTCTGACAATAAATTATACGATAAAATGGCTGATATATTGATAATGACATTGTGTTCCGCTCCTAGAATTCCAGAGGATATTGTGGTTTATAGAGTAATTGATAAGTCTTTTATAGAAGATATGATTAGACATAACAAATTAAGTAGGCCAACCCCAATCCAAGAAAAAGGATTCATGAGTACAAGCTTATTAAAAAATATTGTTAATACATATAGTGAAGCGGTTGGAGAACCACATTTGTTAAAAATATATGTACCCCAAAACACTATAGGTATTTATGTAAATTCAATAACTAAAAGAGATGAGGAAGAAATACTCATAGCACCAAATAACTACTTATGGCTTATAGATTACCCGTATTATGATGAAGGCTACTCTGTTAAAATATTTGAATGTCAATTAGTTACATTTGTATAAAATTGCCTAATCAAAAATATAGTTAGTGTAGATAATTATGACAAGAAATAAGAGTAAATAGCTATTTTATGGTGTAAAAATAAGGAGATATATAACCTAACTATCACACGTCGAGACCGTAGTATTGATGTCAAGAAAATAGAATAACAAGTTATAAAACTGTTGAAATCAATGGCTTTTAGGATTTTAGAAGAAATCTTAAAAGCCATTTTTCTATTTGAAAAACACCTTGTGGGAACATATTAATAGTAAAAATCGTAGGGGTGTGTAGACAGGATAGATATTTATAGGGAGAGTGAACAGAATAGATATTAGGACTTGACACATCAATTAATAAGTTGTAAAATATAAACAAGTTAGCAGATTAGCTAATAAAGTAATAGGAGGTAATCATGAACAATCACGAACTGACTTTTGGGGATTTTATTTCTCAGAAGAGAAAGGATTTAAGAATCACCTTAAAGGATATGGCTGACAGGCTTAATATTTCCTCACCGTATCTAAGTGATGTAGAGAAAGGAAAAAGGGACTCTTTTGACTTAGATAGGTTGAACCAAATTGCTAAAATATTAAACTTGGATGAAGAAGAATCATCCATTATGATGGATTTAGCTGGAAAGCAAAGAAATACGGTGGCACCTGATTTGCCAGAGTATATTTTAAAGACTAAAGGCTTAAGCGTAGCTTTGAGAAAGGCTAGAGACTTAGATGTTAAAGAAGAAGAGTGGATAAAATTCATTGAAGAAATTGAAAAAGAGAGGTAGGCATGTATCAATATAACTTCAACAAATCAAGTACAGGTGCTCCATTTATCACTTTAGATCAAATTGAATCACTGACCGAGCAAATCCTCAATAAATATTGTCCTTCTGCAATTGAAAATTTTGAAGCAGTAGATATTGAAGGACTAGCAGAATTTGATTTAGGGTTTAATGTTGAATATGCCTACTTATCTCATAACGGATGCTATGCAGGGATGATGGTCTTTAATGATGACCAAGTAATACGAACAATGAAAAGCCTAATGCCAAATGTTGAAACTGGGCAATGGGAACTAGAATATCTTACAGATAGAGCTAATACTATTCTAATAGATAAGCAATTAGACAATCCAAGAGATAAAGGATTTAGAAGATTTACCCTAGCTCATGAATGTGGACATGGTGTAATTCATCCGTGTGTATTCTATAGAGATCCAAACCAACTATCTTTTTTTAATGAAGAAGAAAAGCCTGCTTCACTAGCTTGTCGAACTGGCGATGTTAATAAAAAGAAAAATAAACGCTGGGGATTTATGGATACAATAGAATGGCAGGCGAATACATTTGCTTCTTGTCTTTTGATGAATAAAAAAGCAATTATAAAGTATTTATACTATCTAGGATATGATAAGCACATTAAGGATGAAACTTATCTATTTGATTTCATCATGAAAGTATCAGAGCAATTCCAAGTATCAAAAACAGCAGCATTAGTTCGATTAAAAGTATTAGGCTATGCACCTAACGACTTTGAATTAACAAAAGAACTATATAACGAATTTAGTTTTTAAAATATAGCTTAGCTATATTTTTTTAAGAAAGAAATTAGCAAAGAAGCTAATAAGGAAAGACGAGGAGGTATTATGGAACAAATGGCATGTCCAGTCTGTAAAAAGAGATTTTTTGATGTATCAAGAATTCCTTTAGAGAAAATAGAGATAGCAGCAAAATGTCCACACTGTGGGAAAATCTCAACACTGGAAATATCAAACAAAAATAAGAAAAAACCATACCGAGCAAAGAAGTAAATGTAACTATCAAATAGCCGGATGAGTATTCAAAAGGAAACTCATCTGGCTATTTTTATATTAAGGAGGTGATCCTATAGAAATAAGAAACAAAGAAGGAAAAAGAGTCTGTGATATTAGCGAAGACAAGAAAAAGCTAACTATCAGGCGAGGTAAAAGTACAACCATAGCCTATGTAGTTAAAGGCGAAATTAAAATTTTAAATAAGTAAAAGAGATATCCGCAAGAACGCTAGACGGCAGTCGGAAAACCAAACCATGGTTTTCTATTGCCGTCTTTTTTTGTTTTTACGGATGGCCTTCTTGCGGATCTAGAGATTTTGCAAGGAGGCAAAAGATGGCAAAGAAAAGATATTTAGAAATAAATGGCAAAGAAATCGAAGTTAGTGAAGAAGTCTACAAAGAATATATGAAACCAATCTGGAGAGAAAAAAAGAGAATACAAAGAGCCTACAAGAATTTAGAAGAACTACAAGATAAAGACAGAATTAAAACAGCGACTGAGAAAAATGGAAACTATGTCCAAGCAGGAAGTTTAGAAACAGGCTTTGTCGAAACAAAAGAATATGGTCTTCCTTTATCCCTTGATGTTGCTGAAGAGGAATACGACTTTGAAGTAACTAGCGTTCAAAACACTGAAGACATAGTAACGTACAAACTTCTAGAAGAAGCATTCTTAGAAGTCATTAGTGAATTTTCTGAAAGAGATAAAAAAGTTCTAAAACTACTTTTTCTCTACGAAATGAAAGAAAGAGAAGTCGCAGAAGTAGTAGGAATATCCCAAAAAACAGTTAATAACATCAAAAATAAGCATTTACCAAAGATTCAAGAGAAATTGAGACCTTGGAAAAAATAATTACTCAAAAACTTACTAGATGTCCTAAGGAATATGAGGGAAGAAGTCTTACTCAAATACAAACAGGATGTCCTAAGGAGTATGAGAGGAGAAATCTTACTCAAAAATTTAATGAATGTCCTAAGGAGTATGAGAGGAGAAATCTTACTCAAAAATTTAATGAATGTCCCAAGGAGTATGAAAGGAGGAACAAAGTGGACTTAGTAAAAAACGAACAGATGGCAGAAAGTTTAATAGCCATCTCAATTGTTGCCAAGAAGATAGCTATGGAATTAATGCAACCAGAGAAAGGAGAAAAAAGTGTCAAGAATAAAGCTACTAATGGAAATCAAAGAAGATGCAGAGAATCTTGCATCTAGTATAGGTGTCCTTCTAACAGCACTAGAAAGTGACGAGGAACTACCTAAAGAAGAAAAGGTAAAACAAGAAGAAAAAACCTATGAGATTGAAGATGTAAGAAAGATACTAGCCGATAAATCAAGATTAGGCCATACTGCTAAGATAAGAGAACTCTTAGAAAAGTATGGGGCTAAAAAGTTATCTGCGATTGATCCAGGTAACTATAAAGACTTGGTAGCAGATGTGGAGAAGTTGTAATGGGCGCTCATGCTATTTTATCAGCATCATCTTCTAATAGATGGATTCACTGTCCACCAAGCGTAAAGCTATCTCAAAAATATGAAGATGAAGTTAGTCCTTATGCACTTGAAGGTACCTCAGCTCATGCCTTAGCAGAATATAAACTAAAAAAGTTATTAGGCTTAGATGTAAAAGATCCAACAGAGGATTTAGATTTTTATGATGAAGAAATGGATGAGTTAACTGAAGGATATGCCTCATATGTAATAGAAGTAATAAGTAGTTATGAAAGCCCAGCTGTATTTGTAGAAGAAAGACTCGACCTATCAGAATATGTTAAAGAGTCCTTTGGAACTGCTGACTGTGTAGTTGTTGGAGGAAAAGAACTTCATGTAATAGATCTAAAGTATGGTCAGGGAGTTTTAGTAGATGCTAAAGAAAACACACAACTCATGTTATACGGACTAGGTGCTCTGGCTCTCTTCGATGGAATTTATGATATCGAGAAAGTAATTCTTCATATCTATCAACCAAGAAGGTGTAACATCTCATCTTATGAAATTAAAAAGACAGAACTTTATAAGTGGGGAGAATCCATACGAGAGATAGCGGAGAAAGCATATAAAGGTGAAGGAGAATTCTCGTGTGGAGGATGGTGCATCTTTTGCAAAGCTAAGAATAAGTGTAGAAAAAGAGCAGAAGAAAACCTAAAACTGGCACAAGAAGAATTTATCCTACCACCAGAACTATCTGATGATGAAATTGAAGAGATTCTACCAAGATTAGACGAACTGGAACTATGGGTCAAAGATATCAAGGCTTACGCTTTAGAAAGAGCAATGAAGGGTCAAAGATGGAAGGATCTAAAACTTGTCGAAGGTAGGTCTAATAGGAAATACCGAGATGAAGATGAAGTTGTAAAAAAAGTAAAAGAACTGGGATTCGATCCCTTTGAAGAAAAGTTACTTGGCATCACAGCCATGACTAAGTTACTAGGTAAGAAGGTCTTTGATGAAAATATTACAGATTTATTAGAAAAACCAAAAGGAAAGTTAACTTTAGTAAGTGTTGATGACAAGAGAGAAGAAGTAAAAATTGACAATGTTAAGGAAGAATTCGGAGTGGTTAAGGAATGAAAAAAATACCACTTACAAAAGGACTTTATGCATTAGTTGACGATGAAGATTACAAAGAACTATCAAAATATAAGTGGTTTGCCAGCGGTCATCCAGGTCAGTTATATGCCTGTAGACACAATCCAGAGAATAAATCTCGCCATATTAGAATGCATAGACAGATTCTAAATGCACCAGAAAATATGGAAGTAGATCATATAAATCTCAATAGATTAGATAATAGACGATCTAATTTAAGATTAGCAACTCGACAAGAAAATTCTTTTAATAGAAACAAGTTTAACAAGAAATCTCACTCTAAATATAAGGGAGTTACTTTTCATGTTAGAGATAGATGTTGGCAAGCTTGCATCAGAGTAAATGGCAAACACATTTATTTAGGTAGTTTTGATAAAGAAGTTGACGCTGCAATGGCGTACAACAAAGCAGCTAAAAAGTATCATGGTAGATTTGCAAAATTAAATATAATTCAGGAGGAAAATTATGCAAAATAAAACAAAAGTAATTACAGGTGAAGTTAGATTATCATATTTTAACGGATGGGAACCAAAGTCAATCAATGGTGGTAAAGAAAGATACTCAGTATCTGTCATTATTCCAAAGAGCGACCAAAAGACAATTGAGAAGATTGAAAAAGCAGTAGATGCTGCTATTGATGAAGGACTTTCTAAATTCAATGGAAAAAAACCTAATAAGAAAGCTATCAAACTTCCATTAAGAGATGGTGACACAGAAAAAGATGATGAGGCTTATGCTGATGCATACTTCTTAAATGCTAACTCTATGACAGCACCTCAAATTGTGGATAGAAACGTAGAACCAATTCTTGATAGAAGTGAAGTCTACTCAGGAGTTTTTGCAAGAGTATCACTAAACTTCTACGCCTACAATGTAAATGGTAATAAAGGAGTGGCCGTTGGCCTCGGAAATATTCAAAAACTAAGAGATGGGCAACCTCTAGGAAATAGGTCTAATGCAGCAGATGACTTCGATGCTATGGACGATGATGAAGATTTCTTAGCATAGGAGGTAGAAATGGACTATTTAATTACAGCGATAGTTTTAGCTATTTGGTCCTTTTTATGGTATGAGCTTGGATTTTTACAAGCTCAGCTAAAAGAACTAGATAGAGATATCAGAAAAATAGAAAAACAAATAAAAGAAGATAGAAAAAATAATTTAGCGGAATTAACAAAGCTTAGTGATAGCTATGAAGAAATTGTCCATAGATCTTGAGACCTATTCTTCAGTTGATTTAGGCAAAAGTGGTGTATACAAATATGCCGAGAGTGAGGATTTTGAAATCCTCCTCTTTGCCTATTCTATTGATGATGGAGGAGTTAAGGTCATAGATTTGGCAAGTGGAGAGATTATTCCTGAAGAAATATTATCAGCACTTAGTGATGAAAGCGTAGAAAAGTGGGCCTTTAATGCAAACTTTGAAAGGGTCTGTCTATCTAGATTTTTAGGTAAGAGACTAAAACCTCAAGGTTGGTACTGCACTATGATTTGGTCAGCTTATCTGGGGTTACCTCTATCCCTTGAAAAAGTCGGAGAGGTTTTGAAGCTTGATAAGCAAAAGATGAATGAAGGCAAGGCCCTTATAAGATATTTTTCTATTCCCTGCAAACCTACTAAGACTAATGGCATGAGGAAAAGAAATCTACCACATCACGATTTAAAAAAGTGGTCTACCTTTATGGAATATAACCAAAGAGATGTGGAAACCGAAATGGCAATTAAGAAAAAATTATCAGCCTTTCCAATGCCTCATTCAGAATGGGAAAACTACTGGATAGACCAAAACATCAACGATAGAGGAATCTTAATTGATGAAATTTTAGTTGATTCAGCTATTAAATTTGATGAAATATTACGAGAAGAAAATATGGACAGAGCTATAGAATTAACTGGTCTTGAAAATCCAAATTCTCCATTACAGCTAAAAGAATGGCTAAATAAGAAAGGCTTAGAGATAGAGTCTTTAGCTAAAAAAGATGTAGAGTCTGCTCTTAAAAACGCTGAAGGAGATATTAAAGAAGTACTGGAACTTAGACAGGAATTATCTAAGTCTTCAGTTAGAAAATATGATGCTATGAAAAATGTAAAAGGAAAAGATAATCGCGCAAGAGGTCTGATCCAATTCTATGGAGCAAATAGAACTGGAAGATATTGTTTAACTGGAGATCACGAAGTTTTAACTGATAAAGGCTGGGTTAGACTTGATAAATGGAATGGAGGGAACATTGCTTGTTGGAATACCATAGGAGAAAAAATATCTTTTCAAAAGTCTGAAATGGTTAAGTTTCCATTCAGTGGACAAATGGTTTTCTATGAAGATAAAAGAATATCTCAAATAAGCACAACTGAACACAAGATGTATTTTAAAAATCATTATAAGAGTGAGTGGAGAGTTGGAGAAATATCCGAGATGCTAAATTATGCACATCCAGCTATTCCATTTACTGGATATAGACAAGTTCAGTCAAATTTAGATCATATTCAGCTTAGAGTTCTTATTATGATTCAAGCGGATGGACATTATACTGCAGAAGGAAATATAAAACTTTCTTTTTCAAAACTTAGAAAAGTTGAAAGATGTAAAAGTCTTTTGAGAAAAGCAGAAATTTGCTTTAATTTGAAAGAATACATGGATAAGTCAAAGAAAAGATATGTTTTTACTATCTACTCTAGACACCTACCTTTGTGGCTTAGAATGTTTGAAAACAAAACATTTGACACATGGCTATTTGATGAAAGTGCAGACGTGTTCTTTGATGAACTTGTTCATTGGGACGGATATCAAAGTGCTAAAAACAGCATTCAGTATTCTACAGTAAATAGGAAAAATGCAGATATAATACAGGCCTTTGCTCATCTAAGTGGTAGAGCATGTCAAATGAGTATAAAGAAAAGATCGCAAGTTCATAACAATTGGCAAGATGCATATATATTAGACATTTGGTTAAGACCTAAAAACGCACATCAAATACAAAGAAAAGCAAAGAAAATAGACTATACGGGAATGGTCTACTGTGCTATGACTCCAACAGGTTTCTTTTTAGTGAGGAGAAATGGAAGAGTATGGGTTACAGGAAATTCAGGACGTCTTATCCAGGTACAAAATTTGAGGAGAAATAACCTACAAGATTTAGACCTTGCAAGAAGTCTTGTAAGAAATAAAGAATACGAAAGCTTAGAAATGCTTTATGACTCACCATCCGATGTGTTATCCCAACTGATAAGAACAGCCTTTATTCCAAAAGAGGGATGCCGATTTATAGTTTCCGATTTTTCAGCAATTGAAGCAAGAGTTCTAGCTTGGCTTGCGGGAGAAGACTGGGTGCTTAATGCCTTTAAAAATGGAGAAGATATCTACTGCTCTACAGCAAGTCAGATGTTTGGTGTGCCTGTTGTAAAACATGGAGTAAATGGAGACTTAAGACAAAAAGGTAAGGTAGCAACGCTTGCTTGTGGTTATGGTGGCTCTGTGGGAGCGCTTAAGGCTATGGGTGGTATTGAGATGGGTTTATCTGAAGATGAACTTCAATCAATAGTCGATTCCTGGCGAGAGGCTAATCCAAATATAGTGAGTTTTTGGTGGGACATAGATTCAGTCGTAAAAAGAGTTGTAAAGACTAGAACTAAAGAAAAATATAAGAACCTAGTTATTAGCTATGAAAAAGGCATCCTTTTTATACAATTACCCTCAAAAAGAAGACTTGCTTATCCAAAGGCAAAAATCGGAATGAATCGATTTGGTGGAGAATCAATTGTCTATGAAGGAACAGTAGTTGGAAATAAATGGGACAAGATAGAATCTTACGGCGGTAAATTTGTAGAGAATATAGTTCAAGCAATAGCCAGAGATATTTTAGCAGAGGCTATGATGAGAATTGAAAATGAAGGATTTAATATCGTCATGCACATCCATGACGAAGTTGTAATAGAAAGTGATTCATCTAGCATAGAAGAAATAAATGAAATTATGTCCGTTGTTCCTAGTTGGGCACCTGAACTTATCTTAGATGCAGATGGATTTGAAAGTGAATTTTATAAGAAAGACTAAGGAGGTTTATTCGTGTTTTATGTTAAAGAAAAAATCAATGATTCTATGGAAATAAGCATTGAAATAAATGATGAGAATGTATTTTGCACCTGTCCAAAGTGTGGAAAAGAAGTTCAAGTAGAATTAAATAAAGTATTGGAAGAGGGAGATTTATTTTCTACTCAAGTTTGCTGTAATAATTGTAGTGAAACAATGAGGGATATTTATGAATAAAGAACTATACAACAGGAGTGGGTGCAAGGATCCCACTCCTTATCAAGCAATTAAAAATGCAGAGAAAAGATACTATCCCTTGGTATATATCTGCAGTCCATTTTCTGGAGATGTTGAAAATAATGTAATCAAGGCAAGAACTTATTCTCGCTATGCATTGGATAGAAGAAATATACCAATAGCGCCACATCTTTTATTTCCTCAGTTTATGAGTGACGAAAGTGAGAGAAGACTTGTCATGCATTTTAATTATGTCCTTCTTGGAAAATGTGAAGAAGTCTGGGTCTTTGGTGACAACATAAGTGCTGGAATGGCTGATGAAATAAAGATTGCTGAGAAGAGGAAAATGAAGATTCGATATATAAAGGAGGTAGCCTAATTGAAAATATATACCTCAAATCAAATAGGAGTGGAGTCAAATTGTGTTTATCAAAATGAGGTTAATGCAGTAGATGTTAGGTCTTTTGAGAAAGCTGCGAGTTTTGACCATGTAATGGCTAAGTATAAAAACTCCTACAGGTCTAACGATAATTTTATAGAGTCGGAATGTGTTTCCATGGATATAGACAATGACCATTCAGAAAATCCAGATGATTGGATTTCAACTAACGATTTAAAGAGAATATTTGATGGAGTTAAATTTGCCATAGTTTACAGCAGAAACCATAGAAAGGAAAAGAATGGAAAAGCTGCAAGACCAAGGATGCACATTTATTTTCCAATTCCTAAGATCACAAATTTAGCTGAATATGTAGGCATAAAAGAAAGCTTGGCAGAGACTTATACTTTCTTTGATGGAAATGCCCTAGATGGAGCGAGGTTTTTCTTTGGAGTAAAGAACCCTGCTGTTGAAATAGTTAGGGGAAGGAAATATGTAACAGAAATCCTAAAGGACGACTTTGAGGATTTTGATAACTCTCAGGACTTGATTCAGGAAGGCTCTAGAAATTCAACTATGAATCATTTCGCTGGTAGGGTTCTAATTCGATATGGAAAGACAGATGAGGCAAGAGAATTATTCGATAAAAAAGCCAGCCTTTGTTCTCCACCACTCCCAGATGATGAACTGGAACAAATCTGGAGGTCTGCTTGTAAATTCTATAAAAAGGTAGCTACAAGTGAAGATTATGTACCACCAGAAGAATACAATGAAAGATATGAGGAATATAAGCCAGAGAAACTTACAGATATAGCAATGGCTGAAATCTTTACTAAGCATAACAAAGATAAAGCTATCTACACTATATCTCAAGGCTGGCTTTATTGGACGGGCAAGAAGTGGGAAGATTCTGAGCTAAAAGTAATGAGTCTTTATATGGAGACTGCCAAAAAAGTTTTAGAAAATGCAAGCATAGAATTTAAAGAGACCTATCAAGAATTAGCAGATGCTGAAATGATGGGAAGTAAGGAAGAAAAAGCACAAGCAAAATTAAAAATAAATAGTGCAAAAGCTTATCTAAATTTTGCTAAAAAAATGAACGACCACGGAAAAGTATCTGGAATATTAAAACTAGCTAAGTCTTTGTTAGAAGTTAAAAATGAAAAACTTGATGCAGATGCTTTTATTTTAAATACACCTGTTGGGGTTATTGATTTAAAAACAAGTGAAATAAAAGAGCATGACCCGTCTTACTATTGCACGAAGATTACTGCCCTAGCTCCAAGTAAGGATAATATGGATATGTGGATAGATACTTTAAGGGATGTAACTGGTGGAGATGATGAGTTTATTAATTTCTTAAAGTTCCATGCAGGGTCGACATTAATAGGTCATGTTTATGAAGAAGCACTCCTTATAGCTTATGGAGATGGAGGAAATGGGAAGTCTACAGTCTTTAATTCAGAGGCTCACGTTCTTGGAGACTATGCAGGTAAAATTCCAGCTGAGTCTTTAACAACAAGAGCAAAGAATGTGAAGGTTGATCTTGCAGAGTTATGTGGTAAGAGATTTATTCTAGCCTCTGAAACAGAAGAGGGTCAAAGACTGTCAAGTTCTATGCTAAAGCAGATAGCAAGTGTTGATGACATTTCAGCAGAAAGAAAATACTATGCACCATTCTCATTTACACCAACGCATTCTACTATTCTCTATACAAACCATCTACCAAAGGTAGGCTCTAATGATCGAGGAACCTGGAGAAGAATTGTGGTAACTCCATTTTCTGTCGCCATTAAAAATCCTAAGACAGACTATATAGATAAGCTTATAGAAAAAGCAGGTGGGGCAATTCTACAGTGGATGATTGAAGGAGCAAAAGAATATATAGATGCAGGCTTTAAATATCCAAAGTGTAATGTTGTAGATGATGCTAAAAGATCATATAAAGAAGAAAATGACTGGATAAACCATTTTATTTCAGATAAATGCATAAAAGGAACAAATTATAAAGAAATGAGTGCAAGGTTATATCAAGTTTATCGTGAGTGGGCTGGTTCAAATGGAGAATACATTAGGAACAATAGAGATTTTTCACGAGCCCTTATAGCAGAAGGTTATGAAAAGAAAAGGACAAATAGGGGAATTGAATGGGGTGGTATAACCATCAATGATTTAATGGAGTCGGAAGACGACTTTTTATAAATGTATCTTAGTGTAGCATTTATAGGCTAAATAAAGATGATTGTAGAGAAAAAAGTTTTCTTAATTAATGAAAAATGTATACACTAAACTACAAAAAGACATGACTATTTACACTTGACTTAACACTGAAATGACTTAATATACGCATTTTGTATGGTGTGAATAGTTATAGCCTACTTTCTTTTATATATTATTTTTATTCTCTCGTGTAAAAGGTTTATATAAAGCTACACTATACAACACTTTAAAAAATGGGGGATTTATGAATTTCTATAATTACATGATGAAAAATCACTTAAATGAAAAGTCTCCAAGAGGAGATTTAGCAAGAGATATGAAGGAAGATAGAGACTTTCCTAAAAATAAAACGGGGAAATTTAAGGGCTGGAAAAGACTGATTAAAAATTATTTAAAAAGCCAGGGTGCTTGTTATGATTGTATGATGACTTTTGAAGAAGCGTGGAGGGAGTATGAAAATTGCGAGAGAAAGAGATTGAATCTGCCCTTATTAAAAGAGTAAAAGAGAATAATGGTCTATGTCTTAAATTTACATCTCCTTCAATGACGGGAATACCAGACAGGATAATACTTCTACCTAAAGGAAAGATAGGATTTGTGGAAACAAAAAGACCTGGAGGAGAACCAAGACCAATTCAGAAAAAAAGAATAAGGCAATTTAAAAAGTTAGGTTTTAAGGTTTATGTTCTTGATTCCAAAGAAAACATTGACGAAATAATAAAAAGAATCGGAGGTCACTAATTGGAATACACTCCACATAAATATCAAAACTATGCTACTGAATTTATAAAAGAAAACAAAGAATCAGCACTTCTACTGGACATGGGTCTCGGCAAGACGGTTATAAGCTTAACGGCTATAAAAGACTTACTCTTTGATTCTTTTGAAATTTCTAAAGTTTTAATTGTAGCACCATTAAGAGTTGCCAGGGATACTTGGAAAGAAGAGATAGAAAAGTGGTCTCACCTTGATATCTTAAAATATTCAGTGGTCATAGGTAGTGAAAAAGAAAGAATAAAAGCATTAGAAGAACAAGCAGATATTTATCTAATCAATAGGGAAAATGTAGACTGGCTAATAAATAAGAGTGAAATACCCTTTAACTACGACATGATCGTAATTGATGAACTATCATCCTTTAAATCTCATAGGTCAAAGAGGTTTAAAGCATTGATGAAAGTTAGACCAAAGGTAAAAAGAATAGTTGGTCTTACTGGAACTCCATCATCTAACGGTCTAATGGATTTATGGGCTGAGTTTAGACTGCTTGATATGGGTCAAAGACTTGGAAGATTTATTGGTCAGTACAGGGAAATCTACTTCAAACCAGATAAAAGAAACGGACCAATCATTTATTCTTACAAACCACTACCTTTTGCTGAAGATGCAATCTATGAAAAGATATCAGATATCACAGTTTCTATGAAAGCTGAAGACTATCTAAAAATGCCAAAGAAGATAAACAATGAATTCTTTGTAAATCTATCAGATAAAGAAAGAGAAATCTACGAGACCTTAAAAAAAGACTTGGTCGTTAGTATTAAGGATAAAGATATAGATGCAGTTAATGCTGCAGCCCTTTCTAATAAATTAATGCAAATGGCATCAGGTTCTGTTTATGATGAAGATAAAAATATGATTCATATTCACGACAGAAAACTTGATGCCTTGGAAGATTTAATAGAAGGTGCAAATGGTAAACCTGTCCTAATAGCTTATTGGTATAAGTCAGATTTAAAAAGAATAAAAGATAAGTTTAATGTAAGAGAACTTAAGACAAGTGAGGACTTTAAAGAATGGAATCAAGGTAATATTCCAGTTGCCATTATCCATCCAGCATCTGCTGGCCATGGACTTAACCTACAAGCGGGAGGATCAACACTTATTTGGTTTTCTCTTACTTGGTCCTTAGAACTTTATGAACAAACCAATGCCAGACTTTATAGACAAGGTCAGAAAGAAACAGTTGTGATTCATCATATCTTAGCAAAAGAAACTATTGATGAAGATGTAATGAAAGCATTAGAAAATAAGAACAAAACACAAGCTGCACTTATTGATGCAGTGAAAGCAAATCTGGAGAGTTAATGTTATAGAATGTCACTAAGAGCATTTGATAAGCTTAATATACGAGCAGGAGTTCTATGGAGAACTTACCTCAAAAAATTATGGAGGTAAGAAATGAACGCAAAAGAATATTTAAAACAAGCTTTTTATTTAGACAAGAGAATTAACAGTAAGCTAGAGCAAGTTGAAAGTTTAAATGCCTTAGCTACAAAAGCTACATCGACCTTATCAGATATGCCTAAGAGTCCTAATAGAGGACCATCAAAACTTGAAGATACTATCGTAAAGATTGTAGATCTCCAAGAAGAGATTAATAGAGATATAGATAAGTTGGTGGATTTAAAGAAAGAAATCGTAAGAACAATAAAAAAGATTGAAGATAAAGAACTTCAAGTGGTTTTAGAAAAAAGATATCTTTGTTTTGAATCTTGGGAGAAGATAGCAGTTGAGATGAATTACTCAATTCAGCATATCTTTAGACTTCATAGTAAGGCTTTAAAAAATATAGAGATATAAAAAAATCGGGTGACGCATAAATGCATCACCCGAAAAACTTTCGTTTTCAATTCGTATTTTTATTATAGTACCAATTTTAAAACTTGTCCAGAATATCATGGTGTCCAATATCTAAAAGGAATATCAGCTCATTATTTTCATAGAACCAAATAATGCGAATATCCATGTTAACGGAAGACTCCCATATTCCATCTGTACCTTGTATTTTCTTAGTTCTTAAAGATGGATGGGTAGGATTTTCTACGAAAAATTTAAGTTTCTTTTTCGTTTGTTTCTTTTCAGTATCAGATAGTTTTTTGTAATGTTTTTTAAAGGCTTTCGAATAAGTAATTTTATAGGACATTACTTGTCTAACTCCTCGAATAGAGAGTCGATAGAATCAAAAACAGGTTGAGTCCCATTTTTTATAGATTCTTTAATTTCTTTTACTTCAGCTTTTAAATTTTTTATGACGTGTTCTGGATAGATTGCTACTGGAACAAGTACAATTTTTCCGTTATCTTCTATGACTTCAAATTGATCACCTTGGTTTAATTCCATAGAGTTTACTATGTCTTTTGGGATGGTAACTTGTGATTTAGCTTTTAATTCAACTAACATAAAAAACCTCCTTAGTTAGAAATTCATACTTTCTAACTAAATTATATTTTCTTCTGAGAAAAAAGTCAAGTGGAGAGTAAAGTTGATAGAATGAGAGTAAGTAGTTGTAGTATAGTTAGAATAGCAAAAGAATAATAAAACGAGCCTTGGAGATAAAATCTTCAGGGCTTTCTTTATGGAGTGATAAAGTGCCAAGCAAACCTAAGAGACCATGTTCTCATCCAGGTTGTCCAGAATTAGTTGATGGACGATTCTGTAAGAAACATGAGAAAGAATACAACAGAAACTATGAAAAATATAAAAGAGATCCTAGAACTCATAAGCGTTATGGAAAAGCATGGAGGGTTATAAGAAAAAGATATGTAGCAGAGCATCCACTTTGTGAGATGTGTTTAAAAGAAAATAGAATGACGAAGGTAGAGGAAGTACATCACATACTTCCTCTTTCTCGTGGTGGAACTAATGACGAAGATAATCTTATGAGCCTTTGTAAATCTTGTCACTCAAAAATTCATGCAAAGAGTGGAGATAGATTTGGAGGATAGTTTTCCGTGGGGAGGGGAGTCGTTATCTTAAAAGCTGATTTCCCTACCAACGGTGCCGCCCTCTCACGTACAAAAAAACGGGTTCAAAGGCCCTATTAAAGAAGATGATGAATTAGGAGGTGATACTATCGCTAAAGACGGAACATACAGAGGAGGAAGAAGAGTAAAAGCAGGAGGGAAACCACAGCCTGCTGCTGAAAAAATAGAAAAAGGTAAAAAAGTAGAAATACTAATGAATGATATTCCAACATTTACTCCAGAAGAAATAGATGCAGTTGATTTGCCAGATGGAGCAGTTCTTGATGGAACAGATATGCCAGCTCCTAGTGACTATCTATCTGCAAAGCAAAAGAATGGAATACCACTCGGTGCTGATGAAATATATAAAGAGACTTGGGGCTGGTTAAAGCAGAGAAACTGTGAGAACTTAGTAAACCAAAGACTACTAGAATCTTACTCTCAGGCTTTTGCAAGATATATTCAATGTGAAGAGGCAATCAGTCAATTTGGACTATTGGGGAAGCATCCTACAACTGGTGGAGTTATTGCATCTCCATTTGTACAGATGTCTAGTCAGTTTCAAAAGACAGCAAACCTTTTATGGTACGAAATCTATGACATAGTTAAAGAAAACTGTACTGAAGTTTATGAAGATTATGGGGAAGATATGATGGAAAAATTACTAAGGCAAAGGAGGTAATTATATTGTTTGAAAAAGTAAATCCAAAACATCCAGATAAAATAGCAGATTGTATAGCTGGTGCAATTGTAGATTTAGCATATAAAGAAAAAGATAATCCTAAAATAGCAGTTGAAGTTTTGCTGGGGCATGGAAATTGTCATGTAATTATTGAAACGGATTGTAATCTAAATAAAAAAGAAGTTGAAACAGCAATTAAGAGGATAGCTGGAGAGGTCATAGCAGATATTAAAATTGTAGAACAGGATATCCACCTATTAAATAATCAAAAAGAAAAGATAAGATGTGGAGACAATGGAATTTTTAAGGGAGTGCCTACATCAAATGAAGAAAAGAAACTATCTTTTATTGCTCGTGAAATTTATTCTAATTATCCTTACGATGGTAAATACATTCTTGATGGAGATAAACTCATCATCTGCCAGTCAAATGTATCTACAGAAATTTTAAAATCAATTTATCCAAGAGCAATTGTTAATCCATTAGGAGATTGGACTGGAGGATATAATGTTGATACTGGAGCAACTAATAGAAAACTCGGCTCAGATATGGGACGAGCAGTAACTGGTGGTGGTCTTCATGGTAAAGACCTATCCAAGGCTGATGTATCGATTAATATTTATGCCCACCTAAAGGCACAAGAGGAAAATAGAGAGATTGAATTATCCTGTGCAATCGGGGATGAAACTGTTGATGGTAGACCATATTCAGAAATTGTAGAAATTGCTAGAAACTACATTAATTTTATTGGTGGTTTTGAGGAATTTGCTAAGTGGGGGCTTATATGATTACAACCAAAGAAATGAAATTAGTAGATATTGAAAAACTTGTACCCTATGTAAATAATGCAAGAACTCACTCACAAGACCAGATTAATAAACTACGATCATCAATTCGAGAGTTTGGTTTCATCAATCCAGTTATTATTGATAAAAACTACGGAGTTATTGCAGGTCATGGAAGAATTATGGCAGCAAAGGAAGAAGGTATAAAAGAAGTACCTTGTGTCTTTGCAGATCATCTAAATGAGGCGCAGAAAAAAGCATATATACTAGCTGATAACAGAATGGCTCTTGATGCTGGATGGGATGAAGAACTATTAAGAGTAGAAATTGAATCCTTAGAAGATTATGGTTTTAATGTAGAACTTACTGGTTTTTCACCAGATGAACTATCTAATATCTTCGACTTAGGAAATGATACAGAAGATGATGACTTTGATATAGAGGAAGAATTGGAAAAACCTACTTTTTCTAAAGCTGGAGATATTTGGACATTAGGTAAACACAAACTTGTTTGTGGAGATTCTACTGATGAGACTATTTATGAGAAATTAATGGGAGAATCAAAAGCAAATCTTATCATCACAGACCCTCCATACAACGTAAACTATGAAGGAACAGCTGGAAAAATTAAAAATGACAATATGGAGCAAGGTAAATTCTATGAATTTTTACTGAGCTCCTTTTTGAATATGGAAAAGTTTCTCGCAGATGATGGTTCGATATATGTTTTCCATGCTGATACAGAAGGACTTAATTTTAGAAAGGCATTTCAAGATGCTGGATTTTATCTATCTGGTACTTGTATTTGGAAGAAACAGTCCCTTGTACTTGGAAGAAGTCCATACCAGTGGCAACATGAACCCATCCTATATGGCTGGAAGAAAAAAGGAAAACACAACTGGTACACAGGAAGGAAGGAGTCAACCATTTGGGAATTTGATAAACCAAGAAAAAATGGAGACCATCCTACTATGAAACCTATCCCACTTTTATCTTATCCGATTAAAAATTCATCAATGACAAACTCCATCGTACTTGATCCATTTGGTGGAAGTGGAAGTACACTAATAGCTTGTGAACAGACTGATAGAATTTGTAGGATGATAGAACTTGATGAAAAATTTGTAGATGTCATTGTAAATAGATTTATTGAATTGGTTGGCAGTGATAAAGATGTAAGCCTATTAAGAGAAGGAAAAGAGTATAAATACTCAGAGGTATCAAGAGATGAATAAGGAACTAACATTAGGTTCACTATTTGACGGCAGTGGAGGATTCCCTTTGGCTGCTATTTTTTGTGGAATAAAACCTATATGGGCATCGGAGGTTGGGCCTTTTCCAATAAGAGTTACACAGAAAAATCTACCTCAAGTTAAACATTTAGGAGATATAAAAGATATCGACGGGTCTGTAATTGAACATGTTGATATCATTTCCTTTGGTAGTCCTTGCCAAGATTTATCAATCGCTGGTAAAAGGGCAGGACTCGAAGGAAAAAAATCTAACCTTTTTTATGAGGCGATTAGAGTTATAAAAGAAATGAGGTGTAAAAGTAATGGTAAGTATCCAAGATACCTACTATGGGAAAATGTGCCAGGAGCCTTCTCATCTAACAAAGGGGAGGACTTTAGATGCGTCCTTGAAGAAATTACAAGAATTAAAGATTCCACACTTAAACTTTCTCGACCTTCGAGATGGCAAAGTGCAGGAGAAATCCTGGGAGATAATTTTTCCCTTGCTTGGAGAGTCCTTGATGCTAAATACTTCGGAGTGCCCCAACGAAGGAGAAGAATCTTCCTTATCGCAGATCTTGATGGAGGAAGTTCCAGAGAAATATTATTTGAGCAAAAAAGCTTGTCAGGGGATACTTCAGAGGGCTGCAAGAAAGGAAAAAGAAATACCAGAGCCATTAAAGAAGGCTTTAATAAGACAATCTGTTTAAATGACCAAGGTGGTCAAAGGATGGACTTTTATTCTGATGAAAGTGGAACCTTGAGAGCAAGTGGAGGAATTGCACCATTTGTTTTTGAAAATCACAGTCAAGACTCAAGGTATATCACAATGGGAAAAACAATTAACGAATTTTACGAAATCGACCTTCCTGAAGATTTAAGGATAGTAAGTTTAAAGTACAACAAGTTAGGAAGACTTCCAATTATAAGACTTGAGATTGGAGCAAGGTGGTTTGATGACTTTATAGACAATCTCCAAAGGAATAAGAAAAGAGGAGTGAGATAAATGACAAATCAAGAATCGAAAAGGCAATGCTTTTTAGATGCCACCAAAAGAATTAATGAAAAAAGGGATAAAGCACTTTTAGGAATTGCCAAGAAACATTCCTATGCAATAGAAGAAAGAGGAGACTTAGAAAAAAGAAACAATGATTCAGAAGACTTTTTAGAAGTTTCAGTATGGTCATTAAAAGAAATGTTAAAAGAGGCCTATGAATTAGGAAAACAAAATAATTAGAAATCAAGAAATTGAGCGAAGGCTCTTTTTCTCGTAGTGAACTAGCTAACGGCTAGTATTTTTTATGCTTATTTTTCAAGGAAGGAGGTCAAATGAAATATAAACCAAGTAAATTTATGCTACCTACATCTCACTATGATAAAAATAAAGCTGACTATGCTGTCACTTTTATAGAATGTCTTAAACACACAAAAGGTAGATGGGCAGGTAAAGACTTCAAGCTTATTGACTGGCAAGAAGAAATCATAAGAGACTTGTTTGGCATTGTGAAAGATACAGGATATCGACAATTTAATACTGCCTATATTGAAATACCAAAGAAGATGGGAAAATCAGAACTTGCAGCTGCTGTGGCACTCCTCCTTACTTGTGGTGATGGAGAAGAAAGAGCAGAAGTTTATGGATGTGCTGCCGATAGACAACAAGCAACTATAGTTTTTGATGTTGCAGCTGATATGGTAAGGATGAGTCCAGCCCTATCTAAAAGAGTAAAAATTCTAGCATCTCAAAAGAGAATGATATATAAGCCGACCAATTCCTTCTATCAAGTTTTATCTGCAGAGGCTTATTCAAAACACGGATTTAATATTCATGGTGTAGTCTTTGACGAACTTCATACTCAACCTAACAGAAAGTTATTTGATGTAATGACAAAAGGCTCTGGTGATGCAAGAACCCAGCCCTTATATTTTCTTATAACAACTGCAGGAACAGATACGAAATCAATCTGCTACGAGACGCATCAAAAGGCAGTGGACATACTTGAAGGCAGAAAAACTGATCCAACTTTTTATCCTGTTATTTATGGAGCAGACAGAGAAGATGATTGGACAGATGAAAAAGTATGGCATAAGGCAAATCCTTCTCTTGGAATTACAGTTCCAATAGAAAAAGTAAGACAAGCCTGTGAATCAGCTAAGCAAAACCCAACTGAAGAAAATGCATTCAGACAGTTAAGGTTAAATCAGTGGGTCAAGCAAGCAATTAGGTGGATGCCTATGGAAAAATGGGATCTATGTAATTTTGCTGTTAATGAAGAAGAACTAAAAGGTAAAGTTTGCTATGGTGGTCTTGACCTATCAAGCACAACGGATATTACAGCTTTTGTTTTAGTCTTTCCTCCAATAGATGAAGATGATAAATATCAAATATTACCTTACTTTTGGTTGCCAGAAGACAGCCTCGACATAAGAGTAAAAAGAGACCATGTGAACTACGACCTATGGAAAAAACAGGGCTACATTCAGACAACAGAAGGTAATGTTGTTCATTATGGTTTTATAGAAAAATTTATCGAAGACTTAGGCGAGATATATAACATACGAGAAATTGCCTTTGACAGGTGGGGAGCAGTTCAGATGGTTCAAAACTTAGAAGACATGGGTTTTACAGTCGTTCCTTTTGGTCAAGGATTTAAAGACATGTCTCCACCAACTAAAGAATTGATGAAACTAACTCTCGAAAGAAAAATAGCCCACGGAGGTCATCCAGTATTAAGGTGGATGATGGATAATATCTTCATACGAACTGATCCTGCTGGGAACATAAAGGCAGATAAGGAAAAATCTACAGAAAAGATAGATGGAGTTATTGCTACAATTATGGCTCTTGACAGAGCTATAAGGTGTGGTAATGATACAAGTGAATCGGTTTATGACGATAGGGGGTTGATTGTTTTTTAATATGGGTATATAGATAAAATAGAAACATTTTTGAGGTGATATTCATGAGGAATAGAGAAGATATTATTCGTTTATGGTTTGATATGTGGATAAAAAAACAAGACTTAGGAATTAAAGATATTTTTGCTAATGATATTGTGTATACAGAAAGTTGGGGGCCAAAGTATAATAATCGCAGTACACTCGAGTTATGGTTTAAAGAATGGAACAGTCGTGCAAAAGTTGAAACATGGGATATTGTACAATTTTTAGACTTTAAAGACCAATCAATTGTGGAATGGCATTTTAAATCAGTGATGAATAATGGGAAAATTGATGAATTTAATGGAATTTCTTTGGTTAAATGGGATTTTGATAATAAAATAATAGAATTAAAAGAATTTGGATGTAATATAGATAATTATAATCCATATGCTTATGGAGAGATTCCTAAATTTAGAAAAGAAAAGTCAAAGTGGTTTTAACATATATTCATGATATTTTTTAGCATCTACATTAGTAGGTGCTTTTTTCATGCCTACTTTTAGGAGGTGGTAATATAAACATTTTAAACTTAATATTCAAGTCGAGAGATAAACCTAAAGACGGGGAGAGAATATCTTCATCGTCTTTTTTATTTGGGAGAACACCAGCAGGAATAAATGTCAACGAATTTACTGCTATGCAGATGACAGCAGTTTATTCATGTGTGAGAGTCCTTGCTGAAACCTTAGCAGGACTTCCTCTTCATTTATATAAAAGAGGAAATTCTAATTCAAAGGAAAAAGCAAAAGACCATGCCATATATTTTATTTTGCACGATGAACCAAATACTGAGATGACTTCATTTGTATTTAGAGAAACACTGATGACCCATCTACTACTTTGGGGTAATGCCTACGCTCAGATAATTCGTAATGGAAGAAATGAAGTTATTGGTCTCTATCCACTAATGCCAAATAAAATGACTGTTATGAGAAGTGAAGATGGAGACATCTTTTATAAATACAATTACAAATCAGAAGAAGTTTATCTTTTAAAAGAAGATGTTCTTCATATACCTGGACTTGGTTTTGATGGTCTTATTGGTTACTCGCCAATCACCATGGCCAAGAATGCTATTGGTATGGCTATGGCATGTGAAGATTATGGTGCTAGCTTTTTCCAAAATGGAGCACAACCAGGTGGGGTTTTAGAGCATCCAGGTATTATTAAAGACCCAGAAAGAGTAAGGGAGTCATGGAATGCAGCCTTTCAAGGGCCTAAAAACGCCAACAAAGTGGCTGTACTTGAAGAAGGGATGAAATACCAACCGATTGCTATTGCGCCAAGTGAAGCCCAGTTTTTGGAAACAAGAAAGTTTCAGTTAAATGAGATAGCAAGAATATTTAGAATACCACCTCATATGATTGGCGACTTGGAGAAGTCATCATTTTCAAATATAGAACAGCAGTCGCTTGAATTTGTTAAATACACTCTTGACCCTTGGATTGTTCGTTGGGAGCAATCTTTGGAAAGAGCACTATTAACAAAGAAAGAAAAAGAATCCTACTTTATTAAATTTAATCTTGATGGACTTCTGAGGGGAGACTATGAATCAAGAATGAATGGATATGCTGTAGGAAGACAGAATGGTTGGATGAGTGCAAATGACATAAGAGAACTGGAAAACTTGGATAGGATATCAGCTGAAGAAGGCGGTGACCTATATCTTGTAAATGGAAATATGCTACCACTTGATAAGGCAGGGTCATTCTATGAGAGTAAAAGAAACGGAGGTAAAAATATCGAGAATGAACAAAAATAAAATATTTTGGAATTGGAAAAAGGATTCAAATGAACTCTATATAGATGGAGTTATTGCGGAAGAGTCTTGGTTTGATGATGAAATCACACCAAGGCTCTTTTTTGAAGAATTAAAAAATAAAAGTGGAGACATAACTGTGTGGATCAACTCCCCTGGTGGAGATTATATTGCAGCATCAAGAATTTACACCATGCTTTTAGAACACAAGGGAAATGTAACCATTAAGATTGACGGACTTGCAGCATCAGCAGCATCGGTCATTGCTATGGCAGGAACTGAAGTGTTGATGAGTCCCACATCCCTAATGATGATTCACAATCCTTTAACTGTAGCCATTGGCGACTCAAAAGAAATGCAAAAAGCTATAGACATGTTAAAGGAAGTCAAGGAATCAATCATCAATGCCTATGAGATTAAAACTGGTTTATCCCGAGAAGAGATTTCTAATCTAATGGATGGAGAGACTTGGTTTGATAAGAATAAGGCCATTGAGATGGGGTTTTGTGATGGAACTCTCACTGATAAAAGAAAAGATGAAAAAGTTACGAATATGGTCTTTTCGAGGAGAGCAGTTACAAATTCACTTTTAACAAAGATAAATAAAGAAGTGAAGACTCACTCAATGAGTGAAGTAGAAGAAAGATTAAACAAAATTAAAAATACTTGGAGGTAAATATATGAATTTAAAAGAATTAATGGAAAAGAGAACTAAAGCTTGGGATGAGGCAAAGGCTTTTGCTGAATCTAAGAAAGATGAAAATGGACTAATGTCTGACGAAGACTTTAGGACTTATGAAGAGATGGAAAGAACTATCGAGAATTATACTCGTGAAATTGAGAGAAAGAAGAGGGAAGAAAAAATGGATAAAACTTTAGAAAAACCTACTACTCAAACACTAACAAATGAACCCGCTGCATTTAATGAAGAAGATAAACCAATGAGAGCAAGAAATGTCTATAAAAAGTCTATGATGAAGGCATTAAGAACTAACTTTAGAGATATTTCCAATGAATTAAAAGTCGGAACAGATGAAAGTGGTGGATATTTAGTTCCAGAAGAAATGGAAGCAGATATTGTAAATGGTCTTGTAGATGAAAATATTGTAAGAAAACTAGCTACTAAAGTTCAAACTTCTGGACTTCATAAAATTAATATTGCAGCTACAAAGCCTGCTGCTCTATGGGTAGAAGAAGGTGGTCAACTTACTTTTGGAGATGGCACATTCGATCAAGTATCTCTTGATGCGCATAAACTCCATGTTGGAATTAAAGTAACTGAAGAGCTTCTCTATGATGCAGCCTTTAATTTAGAAAAATACATCACTGAAGAATTTACTAGAGCGTTAGCAAATGCTGAAGAGGACGCTTTCTTAAATGGTGACGGAGTAAACAAGCCTACAGGAATTTTTGATTCTAAAAAGGGTGGAGAACTTGGTGTGACAACAAAGGCCCAAACAATTACTGCAGATGAACTAATTGATTTAGTTTACTCTCTAGATAGACCATATAGAAAGAAAGCAGCCTTCATTTTAAATGATGCAACAGTTGCTCAGATTAGAAAGCTTAAAGATGTTAATGGTGCATATATTTGGCAACCATCACTTAAGGATGGAGAACCAGATAGACTTTTAGGATATCCTGCTTACACATCAGCCTTTGCTCCTAAAGCTGAAAAGGGAAAACTTGCAGTAGCCTTTGGCGATTTTTCATATTACAAGATTGGAGATAGGGGAAATAGGTCTTTCCAAGACTTAAAGGAACTATTTGCTGGTAATGGCATGGTTGGTTTCTTAGGTAAAGAAAGAGTTGATGGAATCTTAGTTTTAAGAGAAGCAGTTAAACTATTAAAAATCGGTGCTACTGCCTAAGGAGTAAATTATGATTACTCTTGAGGAGGCAAAGTCCTATTTAAGAGTGGATTTTGATGATGAGGATGAGATGATTAATTCTCTCATCCAGTCATCAATAAAACACTCTATGGATGTAGCTAGGGTTAATAGTGAAGAAGACCTTTCTAAAAATTCAAATGGAAAGATAGCCGTCCTCTATATGACTGCTTATCTTTATGAGCATAGAGAAGAGGCAGATTATTCTGAACTAAACTTAACTCTAAGGGCTTTATTATTTGGAATGAGAAAGGCTGAATTCTAATGAAGATATCGGATTTAAATAGAAAGATAATCTTTCAAAATAAAAATGTTGAGGTAGATGAAATTGGTAACCATAAATCAGTATGGGCAGATTATCTAGAAACGTCAGCCTATATATCTTTTCAAGGTAAAGGAGAAGAAGTTTTTCTTGGTATGGAAGTAGATAGGTCAGATATTTCTTTTACTGTAAGATTTCAAAATAGTCTAAAGAACATTAATACTTCAGAGTACAGAATTCTATTTAAAGATGAAAAGTACAATATCATCTCAATTGACTTTATGAACTACAAGAACAGATTTATAAAGTTTAGATGTAGGAAGGTGAGTAGATGAATGTAAAAATTGAAAACCTCGCCAATGAAATAATGAAGGGCTTAGAAGAATATTCTGATATGGCAACAGATGAAGTCAAAAAGGAAGTTAAAAAGGCTGGTAGCAATATTAGAAAAGACATACAAGAAAATGCACCTGTAGGAGAAACAAAGAAATATTCTAAGTCCTGGTCTGTAAAAACTATGAAAGAAACATCAAACTCAATAGAACTCGTAGTTCACTCAAGAAATAGATATCAACTGGCTCATCTACTTGAAAAAGGTCATGTTCTTAGGCAGGGAGGAAGAGTATCTGCTAAACCTCACATTGGACCAGCTGAGGAGAAAGGAGTAAGAGAATTGGAAGAAAATATAATGAGGAAATTACAAGATGGATAGGCTATTAAAAATAATTGAAGATATGGGACTTCCATTTGCATACTCTCACTTTGCTGAAGGAGAAAGTCCAGATCCACCATTTATGGTCTATCTATTTCCAAAGAATAAACACTTCGGTGCAGATGGATATGTATATTATAAAAACACCCAGATAGACTTAGAACTTTACACTGATAAGAAAGATTTAAAATTAGAAGAAAATATAGAAGAGATACTTGATAGAGAAAAAATCTATTATGAGAAATCTGAAGTTTGGATTGAATCAGAAAGACTCTATGAAGTTTTGTATGAATTCACACTTAATTTAAAAATCATGGAGGTAAATAATAATGGCTAATAAAGTTAAATTTAATATTTGTAACGTACACTACGCTCTCTTTGATAAAACCGAAGAGGGCGTTATTAAATATAAGACACCAGTGCCAATGCCTGGTGCTGTTTCAATTTCATTGGATCCTAATGGAGAGCCTGAAAGCTTTTATGCAGATGGAATTGAATACTACACTATTTCAAACAATATGGGATATGACGGAGATTTGGAAATCGCTCTTATTCCAGAATCCTTTAGGACTGATGTTTTGATGGAAAAATCAGACTCCAATAAAGTTCTAATTGAGTCTTCAAACTCTGAAACTGCAAACTTTGCACTGTTATTTGAGTTTGATGGAGACCAAAAGAAAATCCGTCACGTCATGTATAACTGTTCAGCAGCAAGACCTACTCTCGAAGGAGAAACTAATGAAGAATCAAGAGAAGTTCAACCAGAAACCTTATCTATCCAAGCAAGACCACTTCCAAATGGAAATGTAAAGGCTAGAACAGGTGAAGAAACTACGAAGGAAACTTACGATGGTTGGTATAAGTCAGTCTATATGCCAACAGAAACTACAGTAACACCTTCAAGAGCAAGTGTTGGAGGTAAATAAATATGGCACTAACCAAGAAAATTCAAATCGATGGGAAAGAAGTTGTTTTCCGTGCATCAGCAGCTATCCCAAGAATCTATAGACTTAAATTTGGAAGAGATATCTTCAAAGACTTAATGGAACTTGAAAAATCCATGAAGAAAAATGATGAAGATAAATCCAATCTAGATATAGGCTCATTAGAACTATTTGAAAACATAGCCTATGTAATGGCTAAACATGGAGATAAATCTGTGCCAGATAGTCCAGAAGAATGGTTAGATAATTTCTCAACCTTTTCCATTTATCAAATTCTGCCACAGCTAATTGAGTTGTGGGGACTTAATATAAAATCGGAAGAAGTTCCTAAAAAAAAGTAAGACCAACAGAAAGGCCAATGACTACAGCATTATTCCTATTAAGGGCTGTAGAATTAGGTCTTTCTGTTTCTGATTTATCCCTATTAACAATTGGACTTGTCAATGATATGTTTACAGAAAAGAATAATGATGAATATAAATACAAAGAAGTAGCTACGCAAGAAGATTATGATAAGTTTTAAGTCATTACAAATGATATTGACAAACTATAATTATTGTTTTACAATAATAATCAAAGATAATTATCGTTTTACAATAATTCAATGGGGAGGATTATCATGAGAAAAAGATTTTTAATAATGGCTATTTTTCTTGTTTTTTCTATAGTTTTAACTTCTTGTAGTCAAAATACTACAACAGAACAAACAAGTAGTAAAAAAGAAGAAAAGATTGAAATATTTGATTCTAACAATAAAAAAATTGTAGAAACAGAAGAACAAGAAGTTATAGACGACTTTAGTTATTTGACAGGAATGAGTGTAGAAAATATTAATGATAAAAACTTCGATGATTATTTTAAAGAAATACCAGATGATGCAATAGAGTCTTACCACTTCTTATTTACCACCAAGAGAGAGGATAAAAAAGCTACAAAGATAGATTTTTATATTTATGAAAATTATCCATATATTACAATGAAGGGAATGCCCTTGATGCCTTCTTCATTAACCTGGGAACTTTCTAAAGAAGATTTAAATTATTTGAATGATAGAGTACAAGAATGGAAAGATGTAGATGATAATAGATAAACGAAAGTGTTGAGGAGAAGTTATGAAGAGTTTTATTTTTAAAATAGCGATTATATTATCTAAGGTTTTAAGATATATTTCATATTTAGGAGCAGGTTTTACCTTGCTTGGAAGTGTATTAACTCTGATTTTTAAAGATGATGTAATACAAGAAGTTGCCTATCAATTTAATCTACAAGAAGTTTCACTTCCTTTTATTATTTATTCATGCTTAAGTGCCCTTATGATATTCATTGTTGCTGGTTTCTCATTGGATAAATTTGAGAAGATTTTAGTGAATTTAGAGAAGAAAGATTATTTTTCTGACTTAAATTCAAAATATTCGAAAAACATTTTAATAGCCATTCTAATTTTGACAACTTGCCAAATTATTTCTAAGCTAGTTTTTAATTATTTTAAAGTTGACGATGTTAGCGGTGTTTTTAATTTAACTATTAAGGACTATTTAACGAATATAATTTTGATGGTTATAGCATTTTCATCAATGATGATATTTAATTCGGGAAAATCCTTAAAAGAAGATTCGGAAAGTATAATTTGAAAATGAAGGATCAAATAATTATAAATCTAGATCAAGCGTTAAAAAAGAAAAATATGACATCGAAAGAGCTTGCAGCAAGAATAGGGATAACCGAAGCAAATTTATCAATATTAAAAACAGGAAAGGCCAAAGGTATTAGATTTAATACTTTAGCTAGCATTTGTAAAGAGCTTGATTGTCAACCAGGTGATTTATTGGAGTACGTTTATAACGAAGAGTAATAACGTATTCAACATATAAGATAATGACAATGTGTTGACTACGCACGAATTTAGTCATATAATAATCTCAAAGGAGATGATGAAATGGCTACAACAAATTTGAATATAAGAACAGATAAAGAAATAAAAGAAGCAGCAGAAAAAATCTATTCCAGTTTAGGCTTAAATATGACTACTGCAATTAACATGTTTTTAAGGGCGAGTATTAGAGAAAGTGGAATTCCCTTTGATTTAAAACTTAATGTTCCAAGTGATGAAACTATAAAAGCGATTGAAGAAGGAAGAATGATAGCCAAAGATACGAATGTGAAATCCTATGACAATATGGATGACTTGAGGAAAGCCCTTGAAGTATAAAATAAAGTTTACTAAAAGATTTAAAAAAGACCTAAAGCAAGCTAAAAAACAAGGAAAAGATATTGAAAAGCTCTTTGAAATTATCGAGAAATTAGCAGAAGATGAAACTCTTGATGAAAGATATAGAGACCATTCATTAACGGGAAATTACAAGGGGACTCGTGAATGTCATATAGAGTCAGATTTTTTATTAATATATGAAAAAATAGAAGAGGTTTTAGTATTATCTCTAGTAAGGACTGGCTCACACTCTGAATTATTTAAGTAACAACGATGAATTCAAAAAGATAGTGAGGGAATTAAATGGTAAAAAAGAAATTATGGTTGATACTAGCAATAATTGCATTTGTCACACTTATATTATCAATATACATGTCACATAAAACTGGAAAAACAGAGTATGCGTAGATAATTGGTTCTATGCTTTTTGGTATAGGGTGTGGTAGCAAATACGCCAATGAGAAGAACACTAAATAACTATTAAAGACTATAAGCATCTATCAAAATGGTAGGTGCTTTTTAGTACCATAAATAGTGTAAGAAAGAAAGTAATTTCTATCTTGCACTATTTTTGTATAATGAAGAAGTAGTATGACGAGGCGCTTTTAGGGTTAAACATCCGCCAACAAAACTGTCAACTACCTCTTCATTATTCATATTCGGTTAAGCAGGTTGGGCAAAACGTCCGTGTCACGAGCTAAAATGAGTGTAATGGTGCAGGTAGAAACTACAAATTAAAAGAAAGAGGGTAATAAAATGATATCTATAGGAATAGATATAGCAAAAGAAAAGTTTACAGTTTGTGCACTAGAACAAGGTAGCAAAATCATTCGGAAGCCTTTTGATATTAATCTTAAGAAAACAAAAGTAGAGGAATTTTTAAAGAAACTAGATGCGTTAAATGAAGAAGTGAAAATAGTCATGGAAGCAACAGGAAAATATCATCTTCCAATCCTCTATGAATTAAAAGACAAAGGATACTTTGTAACTGTAATAAATCCCTTAAAAATGAAACAGTTTTGTCGAGTACTCAACTTTAGAAAATCAAAAAATGATAATATAGATGCCATACAAATAGCCGAATATGGCTTGATGTACTGGAAAGAATTACAAGAATACAAAGTAGATTCAGAAAGTTTCAGAGTCCTAAAAGAATTAAACAGATCCTATCAACACTATATGGACTTAAGAATCAATCAAATGAACTTCATAGACCAAACAATAAATCAAACATTTCCAGGAATAAAGAAATTAATTCCACATGGATCTAATGATTTTTCAAAAGACAAACTATTAGATTTCTTAGAAACATGGTGGCATAAAAACCTAGTATTAGAAAAACCAGAAGAAAAATTCATAGAAGAATTTAAAAACTGGGCAAAAGAAAAGAGATACCATCCTAATGCTGAAAAAGCTAAATCCATATACAAGCTCGCAGAGGAAAGTATCTCAACTCAACCTTCTAGTAGCTCATATATAAAAATGAACATACAAGAAGGAATAGAATTGATCAAACATATAAATCAAATTCTACATACTATTTTATCACAAATGATAGAAATTGCCGAGCCCTTAGAAGAATATCAAGAGGCAAAGAAATTCTCAGGAATATCAGATAAATTAGCAGTACAAATCACAGCAGAATTTGGAGACTTATCAAAATTTAAAAACAAAAAAAGTTTGATATCCTTTGTAGGAATAGATTCACCTCCATATGAGTCAGGGAATTTTAAAGCAGACCAGAGAAAAATAACAAAAAGAGGCAATGCAATACTAAGAAAAGTAGGTTACCAAGCTATGAAATGTATGATGAGCGCTAAAGATCCTGAAAATGATATATATCAATATATGGTGAAAAAAGAAAAAGATGGGAAAGCAAAAAAAGTATGTAAATTTGCAGGACTAAATAAATTCTTAAGAATCTACTATGCAAAAGTTATGGCATTAAAACAAGAAAAGATGTTGTTAAAAGCAGCCTAGAATTAAAAATATAATAGTTAAAACAAGCCGATAGTAACCGGCTTATTTGCCATGCTCAAATTTAAATTCTAATTAACAAGGAGAAAAGCAAAATTAATTTTACTTTTCTCCTTGACTTTTGTTAGCAGGTTTTGATGCTCAAAATTAAGGAGGTGAGATATTGGCAAATAGAATAAAAGGGATAACTGTTGAGATTGGTGGAGATACTACCAAATTACAGACTGCACTAAAACAAGTAAATACGGAGATTAAACATACTCAGTCTGAACTTCGTGATGTCAATAAACTTCTTAAACTTGACCCTGGAAATACAGAACTTATCTCACAAAAGCATAAGCTATTAGGACAGACCTTAGAAGAAACAAAGAACAAATTAACTTCTTTGAAAGAGGCACAAAAACAAGCTGAACAGGCTCTTGCAGAAGGTAAGATCTCCCAAGAGCAATATGATGCCCTTAAACGTGAGATTATTGAAACAGAACAAGCCCTAAAGTCTCTAGAAAGACAAGGGGCAACCACTAATCAAACTCTTCAGAATATAGCTATTACTGGGGAAAAATGGCAAAACACAGGGCAAAATATTGAAAACGTAGGAAGAAAAATGATGCCAGTATCTCTTGCAGTAGCAGGTCTTGGGGTAGCAGCTGTGAAGACTGCATCAGATTTCGATTCTGGTATGTCCAAGGTAAAAGCAGTATCTGGTGCAACTGGATCTGACTTTGATGCTTTAAGAGAGAAAGCACGTGAAATGGGAGCAAAGACAAAGTTCTCAGCAAGTGAAGCAGCTGATGCTATGAACTACATGGCAATGGCTGGTTGGAAAAGTAAAGACATGATTAGTGGTATTGAAGGAGTCATGAACCTTGCTGCAGCTAGTGGTGAGGATCTAGCTACCACTTCAGATATCGTAACAGATGCCCTTACAGCCTTTGGTCTAAAAGCCGAAGACTCTTCTCACTTTGCTGATGTTCTTGCTGCTGCATCATCGAATGCCAATACCAACGTTTCATTAATGGGTGAAACCTTTAAATATGCAGCTCCTATTGCTGGGACCCTTGGCTATTCAGTTGAAGATACAGCAGTAGCTATAGGTTTAATGGCTAACGCAGGAATTAAAGGTTCACAAGCAGGTACAGCTTTAAGATCTGGACTAACAAGACTCGCTTCACCAACTAAAGAAGTAATTAATGGAATGTCCATGTTGGGCTTATCTATTGAAGATGTACAGGGGCTTTCACTTGATGAAACACTAAGTACCTTTAGAGTTGCCTTTGCCAATTTAGATGGGACTCAAAAAGCACAAGCGGCATCCATGATATTTGGTAAAAATGCCATGTCTGGGATGTTGGCAATTATAAATGCCAGTGAAAAAGACTATAACAGTTTGAGTGATGCCATTTATAATGCAGATGGAACAGCAGAAAAAATGGCTGCTACTATGCAGGATAACCTGGCTGGTCAATTAAAGATTTTACAATCTGCTTTAGAAGAATTAGCCATATCCTTTGGAGAACTTTTAATGCCTGCTGTTAGAAAAGCAGTAGATATATTAACAAAACTGGTAAATGGACTTAATGCCCTTCCAGGTCCAGTAAAAGGTATTATTGCAGGTATCGGTCTTTTTATATCTGCTCTTGGACCTGTACTTATGATTGTAGGAAAACTTATCTGGTCAATAGGAACTATTATGACCAAAGGGCCTCTAATAGTAGGAGGAATAACTAAGATAGTTGGAATCTTTACAGGTACACTTATACCAGCAATCACTGCAGTAGTATCAGCTATAGGTATTGTCCCTATTGCTATTGGTGCAGTAATAGCTGGACTTGTTCTTTTATGGAAGAAGTGCGACTGGTTTAGAGAAGGACTTATTTCTATTTGGGAAACTATCAAGGAATCAACTGTTGCTATTTGGAATGGAATAAATGAATTCTTCGTAAACCTTTGGCAAGGGATATCAGATTCATGGACAAAATCGTGGACTGAGATTACTACTTTCTTATCAGAATTCTGGTCTGGATTTATTGAAGGAGTTAAGACAACTTGGAAAGGCATCAAGGACTTCTTTGCCAACCTATGGAATGGACTTTCTGAAGGGTGGAACAGTATATGGACATCTATAACAACTTTTCTAACTGAATCTTGGAATACCTTTATTGAGGGAGCCAAGAGTTTATGGCAAAGTTTAGGAGAATTCTTTACAAGCCTTTGGACTGGAATTCAAACTACTTTTACCAATATATGGACAGCTATCTCAACTAAAACCACAGAAGTATTTACAGCAGTTGGAGAGTTTATCAGGACTACTTGGGAAGGTATTAGGACTTTAATTTCAACAGTTCTGGATGCAATTAAAGTAAAAGTAGAGACTATTTGGAATGGACTAAAAGAGTTTTTAACAACAGTCATTACTGCCATTGGAACATTTATATCCACATCCTGGACAAACATAAAAACGACTATTGAGACTATCTTGACTTCTATTAAGACAGTCCTTGAATCAATCTGGAATAGGATAAAGACCTTTATATCATCAACGATGAATAACATTAAGTCCTTTGTTTCATCTGCTTGGAATTCAATAAAGTCGACTATTTCCTCTGCAGTGAATACTGCAAAGTCAGCAGTATCGTCTGCATTTAATTCTATGAGATCAAGTATTTCATCGACCATGTCAAATATTCAGTCCACTATTAGAAATGGATTTAATAATGCGGTTAATCATATTAAGAATTTGGCATCTCAAGCTTATACATGGGGAGCCGATATGATTAACGGAATTGCAAGAGGGATTAGAAGTGCGATTAGCAATGTGACATCTGCTGTATCGAATGTAGCATCAACTATTAGGTCTTACTTGCACTTTTCAGTTCCAGATGTTGGCCCACTTACCGACTATGAATCATGGATGCCAGACTTCATGGAAGGTCTATCTAAGGGGATAGAAAAGAGCAGAAGATTAGTACAATCTTCAATGAAAAATGTCGCAAGTGATTTGGTTTTAAGCCCAAACATATCAGCTGTTGGCATAGGTGGACATGATAAAGAATCAGCTATAAATGGAATTGATATAGGAAGGCAAATATCTGATGCACTTGCAAATATTAATTTAAAATCAGAAAATACTGGGGATATAGTCATACCAGTTTATCTTGGAGGTACTCTCCTTGATGAAGTTATTGTCAATGCATCTATGCGCAAGAATTTAAGAAGTGGAGGTAGGTAATGAAATATCAATCATATTTAATTATTGAGGGAGTAGACCTGCCTCTACCAAATTCTTATGATTTGGAGTTTAGAGATATAGAGGCAGATACTGGAGGCGAGACAGAGGCAGGAACTATTCAAAGAGATATTGTTAGAAACAAAGTAGCAAGCATATCTGTAGTTTTTTCTTGTAGTCCTAAGCTTGTAAAGACATTGAGTAGTCTTGCTAACAAGTCTAACCTTAAAGTTAAATTCTTAGATACAGAAATGTTGGAACTAAAATATGCACAAATGTATATAGACAAGTTTCAAGTCAAATTAATAAAAGATACTTCTTATAAAGGATTGTGGGAAGTATCTTTTTCATTGGAGGAATACTAATGACCTAACCCAAAATCTATGATTTTGTTGGTAGGTCAGATGTCGCTTTGTTTCAAATCTTTGATTTGTCAAAAAGCGACTAATGTAAAGAAATGGAGGTGATAAGTTGTTCCCTACAAGTGAAGAATATAAAACAGTTATAAAAAAGAACTCTCGTAAATTTTTCTGGACGGGAAATATCATCTTAAAAGATGAAACAATCATTCCATTTACCAATAAAGATATTCTTAAAGGGTCCGGATACATTCATCGTTCTTGCTCTGGATCTTCTGAACTTGAAATTGGTACAGTTTATGCTGGAGAGTTTGGAATCAGTCTTTTTTCAGATATAGATAGGTATTCTCTAGAGGATTCTAAGCTAGAACTTTTTTATCATCAAGAATTAGAAAATAAAAAGATTGAAACCATACCAATGGGAATCTTTGATATTATTGAGGCAAATAGGTCTAAGAAAATTTTAGAATTAAAAGGCTATGACTATATGCTTAGGTTTGATAAGAACTTTCCTGTAACAGATACCTTTGGGACAGCTTTTGAATTACTTACATTATCATGCGAGAAATGCGGGGTAGAACTAGGTATGGCGGAAGATGAGGTAAAAGCTTTTGTAAATGGAGAAGAAGTCTTAGCAATTTATCAAGACCATGATATAGAAACTTACAGAGACTTTATTCACTATATAGCATCGACTCTTGGTGCTTTTGCTGGGGTTTCTCGTGATGGTAAGTTGGTTTTAAAGAAGTATGCAGAAAGTATATCAACTGAAATTAAAACGAGAGAAAGATTTTCTTCATCAATATCAGATTTTAAGACAAGATATACAGCCATCAACTCAACAAATGCAAAGACTAAAATAGCTGAATACTACTCTTTAGAAAATGACGATGGCCTAACTATGAATCTTGGAATAAATCCATTGATGCAGTTAGGACTTCCAGAGAAAAGAAAAAGGATGTGTGAGGCACTTCTTACTGAAATTTGCAAAATTCACCACACACCTTTTGATATGGTAACTATAGGAGACCCAAGTCTTGATGTTGGAGATAGGATAGCTATTTCTTATGAAGAAGAAAAGATTGAAGGACTTATTACTGACATAGAATACAAGATAAATGGTAAGCACAGGATTTTAGGAGTTGGGAAGAATCCATATCTATCCAAGGCTAAAAGCAAGAATGATAAGAATATAGTAGGACTGTTAAATCAAATTGAATCTGAAAAATTAGTAGTTCATGCCTATTCTAATTACTCTGCCTTTAGTCTTTCTACAACAGATACACCAATAATTCGTATAGAATTTGCCTCCAATAAAGAAACGGAGGCAATTTTTAATGCATCTATCTTGTTAAATATCATCTGTGATTCTGAAGAAAAAACTAGAAAGATATCAAGAAAGGTTAAGAAACAAGTAGAGGTTTTAAATAATGATGGGAAATCCTATGATCCTCCAAAGTTTGAAGAAAAAGAAGAAGTAGAGGAATTAGACTTTATTGAAAACATAGAAATACCAACAAGGCTAGTTATTACTTATGTTTTTAATGATACGAAAATAGAACATCACATTCCAAAAGAAACCTACTTAAGTGGTGACCACATTTTAAATCTTTTTTATCCATTAACTAAACTTCAGGAAAAGACTATGAACAATTTCTCGGTATTAATTAGGCTTGAGTCTGGTCAAGCAATGATTGGAAAAGATAATGCTATCGCAGCTATATCTGGTCAGTCTCTTGGTTCTACAGAGGCTTGGGATGGAAAGCTTAAGATTGATGATTCTTGGAAGAAGATAGAACTTAGCCATTCATTTCTTCTTAGGAAACTTAAAGCAGACTACAAAGTAGAAAGACAAATACCAACACCGATTATATTTAATGAAAAAGTAGGAAGATTTAAATATCAAGGATTGGTGCTTGGAAAATATAAAGAAGAAATCACTACAGAATTTAAAGATAAGGGGGAAGAAAATGCTTAAGGGTAAATCAGTCATTGAACTAACTGATGTGAGGACAAATAGGAAGGAGATATATGAAGATGAAAACTTAATAACGAATGCAGTTCCAGATTTATTAAGGCTGAATCCATCAGGGCTTATGTATCCGATATTTAAAACCAATGCAGAGGAATACAAGGAAGAAATATTTCCAATATCAAATAAGTGTTATGGGGGTATTTTATTATTTGAAGCTCCTCTCGATGAAGATTCAAATAAATATATAGCACCTGCAAATAATAAGATAATTGGATATGCATCGAATGATGTTAATTCAACAGATGCACCAAAAAGAGGCTCTGCCAATTTAACTGAATCTACTCCTATAGAAAACGGATATAAATTTGTATGGGATTTCTCAACATCACAAGCAAATGGAAGAATATCTGCTCTTGCACTAACTCATTATAAAGGGGGGAGATATTTTTATGGAGATGCTTATGGTAGGCAGTCTTGCTTAAGGTTAAATTACACCTATACATCCATAGATAATGAAATTTTGAAAGTTTACGTAGGTATGGTAGAAGCTGATGCTCTCCATAATACAATTACTTCTGTTTGGCCATTGGAAAACAAAACATTAGAAATATTAAAAATGCAAGAACCATTAACCAGTGTTGGATTAAATGATCCAATCTTTAAAAATGCTCCTCAAAATATAGAAAAGACGACAATCTCTATAGAAGACTTTTATAAAAATATCGGAACGTACGACTGGTATGAATCAGGTTTTTTCGATGGTAAAGATGGCTATTACTATGGCTTCATAAGAAATCTTGAAAATAATTATACTGACTTAAATAGGATAAAGATAAAAAAGGATGATTGTAGCTATACGATAGATCATTGGAAATTAAATAATATTAGACTCTATAGAATTGGATCATACCCATCAAGTTCTAATAGTGCCTATAAAAATGGTTATAGCTTGCTAAAGAATGGATATCTATACGTCCCTGATACTGACTGTAATAAAATCTATAAAATTAATGCTAATAATCCGGTTGATGTTTCAGAAATAGCCGTTGATTTTGAAATGAAATACACATCTGGAGAAAGTACAAGTTTAGGAATTTATGAATGGGGTGACTATATACTGGGATATAAATTTGTGATTGATGGAGACGATAATATCATTCAAACGAGCAATGCAACTTTTTATGACATGATGACTCCATCTATTGAATTGGGACCGTTTAGAGTAGGATATGGGGCTTTTAGAGGAAATCTCTATAAAAATTTATATTTGCACACTCCATACCTTGGAACAATTAATAACTTATCAAGCCCAATATTAAAAACAGCAGATAAGACAATGAAAATAACGTATACCTTAACAGAGGAGGAATAAAATGAATAAGTTTTTAGAAATATTAAAAGTATGCTTTACAGCCATTGGAGGATGGTTGGGATTTTATCTTGGAAGTGTAGATGCATTTATTTATACGCTGCTAGCTTTTGTAATAGCTGACTATTTAACAGGAGTTTTAAGAGCAGGAGTCGAAAGAAAGCTATCCTCATCCATAGGATTTAAAGGGATAGCAAAAAAGATTATGATTTTTATAGTTGTAGGTATCGCAAACCTATGTGATGTAAATTTAATTAAAGGTGATGGGACAATGATAAGAACTGCCATCATCTTTTTTTATATAGCAAATGAAGGGCTCTCTATTTTGGAAAACTCTGTAGCACTAGGCTTGCCAGTACCAGAAAAACTAAAGGCGATTTTAAAACAATTCAAGGAGGAAAAATAAATGAGCAACAGTCCATTAGTACAAGCAACAATTCTCTCACCTAACCATAGTGGAAGAAGGAATCAAAAGATTACTAAAATAGCTATCCACCACGCAGCTGGAGTTATAAATGGTAGAAATCTTGCTGGAGTATTTGTGCCAAGGTCAAGACGAGCATCAGCTAACTATAATTTAGGATCTGACGGAGTTATTGTTTTAGGAGTTGATGAAGCCAATAGAGCCTGGACAACCTCATCTTCCTGGTGTGACAACCGAGCAGTCACAATTGAAGTAGGAAACTCTACGAGGGGACCTCAGTGGTTAGTTTCTGATTATGTTTTAAATAGACTAATTGATTTAGTGACAGACATCTGTAGGAGAAATGGAATCTATCCTTGTACCTATACTGGAGGTAAGGATGGCGTTCTTCAAAAACACGAGTGGTATAAAAACACAAATTGTCCTGGTCCATATCTAGGCAGCAAGTTTCCATATATTGCAAACGAGGTTAATAAAAAGCTTAGAAGCGATAAGACTGTTAGTAAATCAGTAAGTGGACTATATAGAGTTAGAAAATCTTGGGATGATACTAAAAGTCAGAAAGGTGCATTTAAGAATTTAGATAATGCCAAAAGATGTGCCGACAGATTTGGATTAAAAGTATTCGATGCCAATGGAAAGATAGTATATCCAGTTGGAAAGACAATCGATGAGTTAGCAAGAGAGGTTATACGTGGGAAATGGGGAAATGGAGAAGAAAGAAAAAGAAGGTTAACTCAAGCTGGATATGATTATTATGCTGTTCAGAAAAGAGTAAATAAATTAATTTAATAGAATAAGATATAAGCCTGATAGATTCTTAGTTGAGGAATTTATCAGGCTTTTTTACATAAATTTTATGTATTGTTTTCTTTTTTACGTTTTGCTATTGAAAATCTTTATCATATAACGTATAATCAAATTAACCGACACAAGTGTCGGCAGTAGGTGGTTTTATTAATCAAAGAATGTCTCAAGAAGATAGAAAAAAAGAAATACGACAAGCAGCTATTAAAGTTTTTTTGGATAAGGGATTTAGAAATACAGTTATGAATGACATTATGGAAGCTACTGGGCTTTCTAGAGGTGGTTTGTATCATCATTATGGTTCTACCCATGAAATTTTATACGACATTATGTTAGAAGGAAATAAATACAGAGAGAAGATAATCTATGATGAGATGAATAAAACAAGTCAGGATTTTAGCGAAGTTTTATCTGAGATTATTTTAGAAAAAATGCTATATCAGAGTGACTATGTTTCAATTTATGCAATGTTTTTGCAGGAATTAAATCATGACGATAAGTTAAAAGACTTATATAAGAAACTAAAAAAATCATCATCTGATAGTATTCTAATGTTATTTGATGAAGATGTAAGAGGTGAATTAAGTGAAGCTATCGAATTAATAACTGATTTTATTAACACATTTATTCTAGGTTGTGAAGTTCTAAATGCAAGAGAAAATTTTGTGAAGAACAAACTTGCATTAAAAAAAATGATAGGAATTATCTTAGATAATAATGCTAAGTAAATCTTAGGGTTTACTCAGAAAGAAAAAACATATCTTAAATTGGAGGTTTATATGAAATTAAAAGATATCGTACAAGTTACAATTTTTACAGTAGTGGCGTTTATATTAAACATGGCTGTATCAACAGCAACAGGAATGTTAGGAACTTTATCCTTATATATTGCGGCAGGATTTTCTTCCTTTGTAGTAGCTCCGCCATTTATAATTATGGCTAAAAAATTACAAAAAAGAGGAATAGCTTTTATATTTTTCATGTTGCTGGGTGTATTTTATGCATTAAGTGGATATTGGCCAATGCTTATAGTAAATGCCATCGCAGCTATTGTAGCAGAATTAATTATAGGTAACTATAAAAATGATAATAGAGTTGCCTTAGCATTATCTGCTGGAATGTTTGTTATTTCAATGCATGCAATGACATTTGTAAGATTACTTGGACCAGAAAAAATTGTTGAAGTTTTTAGCGTATTTACAAAAGAACAGGCTGCCTTTATGGATGCCTTTTTTACACCAAAGGCAATGCTAATCTCAATAGGCATTAATATCGTTTTGGTATTAATAGCAGGAAGATTTGGATTATATATAAATAATAAGTTTTTTAAAAAGAGTAAAAAATCAGGAATATTGTAATGGAAAACATAAGGAGAGATGACAACTGTCTTGTAAATCCTATAATCTTATTTGTTTTAATTTTAGCGTTTTCGATTATATTATTTATAACAGATGATATTGGCTACTATATTATGATAGGAATATCAATGTTTCTAACCTTAACTTTTTCCTTAAAACAATTTATTAAACAACTAGCAACAGTTCTTATCTTGTTAATTGTTGGCAAAACATTAACTATTATAGACTTAGGAATAGGTGGAAATGCAATTTTAGGTCTTGTAGAAATCGTATTAAAACTCTTTCCGATATTTATTATTGGCGGTATTCTTGTGAATACATCACCACTTAAAATGATGAGTTCACTTAAGTTTTTACACATTCCAAATGTGTTTGCTCTAAGCATAGTGATAGGAATGAAGTTTATATCAGAGATGGGGTTAAGGATTAAAGAAATAAAGAATGGCATGAAGGTAAGGGGGCTAAGATTAAGTCCCCTCCATCCTGTTAGGTCTTTTGAACTTTACTTCATCCCTCTTATCTATAAATGTTTGCAAGTGAGTGAAACTTTGACTTCATCTATTATATCTAAAGGAGCAGAATATAGAGGGGAAAGGACTAATTATCATAAAATAACTTTTAAATTTTTTGATATCGTATTCTTACTTTTAGCTATTTTCTTATTGTGGAGGTCAATATGAATGTAATAGAAGCAGATATTAAAAAATTCTCTTATGACGGAAATGATAAGGTAATTTTAAAAGATATAGAGCTAAATATTAAAGAAGGGGAACTTGTTGTTATAAGTGGTTTATCTGGTTGTGGAAAAACCACGTTAACAAGAATATTAAATGGTTTAATTCCGAATCATTATCAAGGACAATTATATGGACAAGTATCTATTTTAGGAAAAAATATTTCGCAATATAACAACGGAGAATTGGCAAAGTATATAGGAAATGTTTTTCAAAATCCAACAGATCAGTTTTTCGCAAATATTGTTGAGGATGAGCTTGCCTTTGTTGGAGAAAATTTAGGAATGGAGCTTTCAGAATTAAAGAAAAGAGTTGATGACTCTTTGAGTGTGATGGGAATTGAAAATTTAAAATATAGAAATATCAATTCTTTATCAGGTGGACAAAAGCAAAAAGTTGCTATCTCATCTACTCTTGTTTATGATACTAAAATAATTTTCTTTGATGAACCATCATCAAATTTAGACTATAGGGGAATAGTCGAACTTAAGAATATTCTTGAAAAATTAAAATCATTAGGAAAAACGATAATAATATCTGAGCATAGATTGTTCTATTTAAATGATTTATATGATCGTTTTTTGTATATGAAAGATGGTAAAATCGAAAAAGTTTTTAAAAAAGGTGAATTAACAGAAAAGGATTGTAAAAATTACTCTTTAAGAACAATTAACTATAATTTTTTGCTATCTGAAAATATTGATAATTGCAAAAATGTAGTTGAGGATATAAGTGGAGCTGGTATTTCTATTGGTAAAAAAGAATTAATAAAAAATTTAAATATAAGCTTATATGAAAATGAGATAATGGCGATTATAGGTAAAAATGGAGTAGGTAAAACGACTCTTGCAAGATCTTTAGCTGGTTTATTAAACTTTAAAGGCAAGACAAGCTTTGGGAGAAATAAAAAAGAAAGATTAAGAAACTCTTATTATATGATGCAAGATGTAGAATACCAAATATTTTTTGATACGGTGGAAAATGAGCTTTTACAAAAAGATAGAATTAATGACGTTGGATATTTAAATAGACTTAGAAACGAATTAAAACATATTGACCTTTGGGAAAATAGGTATGACCATCCACAAAATCTATCTGGTGGACAAAAACAAAGACTTGCACTATTAACTGCTTGTTTAAGTGGTAGAAAACTAATAATTCTTGATGAACCTACGTCAGGTTTAGATTACAAGAGAATGAATGATATTTCTGAAATAATAAAAAGATATTCAAAAATATATCCTTTTGCCATAATAACTCATGATATAGAACTTATTTTTAAAGTTTGTAATTCTGTGTTAATGCTTGAAGAAGATGGATATAAGAAAGTATATGTTCAGGGACATGAAAAAGAAATTTTGAAATTTATTAAAGATGGACTGATTGTGTAAGGAGTTGATTTTATGAAACAAGATATGAAAGAACAATTATTAACAAAAAGACCCATAGATTTACTTTTTCAATTATCTATCC
>NZ_JBBMFO010000003.1:0-96145 GCF_040096015.1 Peptoniphilus hominis (ex Hitch et al. 2025)
AATGTTGAAACTTTTAATTGAAATTTATTCCAAACATATTCTTTGATTTGAGCATATGTTGCTTTGCTCTCCGCACTGGTCAAATCAAGCTCATCCAGCTCAATTTCAACGTCTATATGCTTATCGACATCGAGTTTGGACAAAAGTGCTACCGTCTCCACATGAGAAGTCCTTGGGAATTGGTCGACTATTTCTATTTCTTCTATGTTATAGCCTCTATCACCAAAGACGCCAAGATCACGGACTAGGGTTACGGGGTTGCAGGATATATAGAGAAATTTTTCTGGATCGAAGTCTATTATTTTTTCGATTGCCTTTGGATTTATTCCCTCTCTCGGTGGGTCAAGGACTATTAGGTCTGGGTTCTTGTCAAGGTCATCTAATACTTTTAAGACATCTGATGCTATGAACTCAACATTGTCGATCCCGTTAAGCTTAGCATTTTCTCTCGCAGCCTCCACTGCTTCTTCCACTATTTCCACTCCAATGACCTTCTTGGCTGATGCTGCCAAAACCTGTGTTATGGTTCCCGTTCCTGAATAGAGGTCGAAGACAAGTTTATCTCTTGCGTCAATTTTTTCTCTCGCCATTTTGTAGAGGACTTCAGCTGATTTTGTGTTGGTTTGAAAAAATGAGAAGGGACTTATTCTAAATTTTAGCCCAAGGATTTCCTCTTCTATGTGGTTCTTGCCGTAAATTAAATCTATTTCTTCTGGAACAATTGCATCAGATAGGGCGTCGTTTTTTACGTGGAAAATGCTGACGATTTCGCCTTCAAGGTCTAAGTCCAAAAGAAATTTTACAAAGGCATCTCTATCAAGCTCACTTTGACTTGATGTGGCAAGTAAAATCATTATCTCAGAAGTTCTCGTCGCCTTTCTTATTAAGAGATGGCGCAAAAATCCCTCGTGTCTCATTCTGTTGTAGTGGGCTTCTCCCAGACTTTCGAAATAGTTTCGCACCTGGCTTCTTATTTTATTGAAGTCACCATCTACAATATTGCAATCAGTGGTGTTTACTATCTCGTGGAATCTGTTTTTTACATGAAGTCCAAGGGCAAGGGGTCCATCCTTATACTCGTCGCCAAAAGTGTACTCCATTTTATTTCTGTAAAACTTGTGGACTGGCGAAGCTATTATTTCAAGCTCTCTCTCTATGCCATGCTCTTTAAATAATTTTTCGATTAAGTCTTTTTTATACTTAAGTTCATCTTCATAGCTTAGGGTTTGGTAGCTACAGCCGCCACATTTTTCAAAGTGAGGGCAAGGAGACCCTTTTTCAAGACCTGATCTTTCGATTACATTTAATAGTTTTGCCTTTTTAGACCTTCTACCTCTAGCTTTTATCTCCACAGTCTGACCAATGATGCCGCCCTTAAATTCATATTTTTTACCTTCGAAGCTTCCCCTTCCTAGGTTGGGAAATCTTGCTTCATCTATTTTAACAATTATGCTCATTTCTTCACTCCTTAAAAAAATTATATCAAATTGTCACAATTTAATAAATTAAGAAAATTTTTAGCAAAAAAAATAAGACAGTCACCTGTCTTATTCGTAGAGATTTCTGCTTCCAAATTTAATTTTACTATTATTTAGAGCCTTTTTTTGTGGATAGTTGTAATTAGAAATCATCGACCTGAAAAGCGTAGCAGCTTCTGATCTCCTAATTGATCTTGTTGGATAGAAGTTTCCATCAGAGTATCCTCGTAGTATTCCTGCATCGACTAGGGCGCCTACATAACCCCTTGCCGATTCACTAATCTTATTCTTGTCGCCAAATTCATTAGTTGCACTTGCCTTAGTAGGTAATGAATAAACATAACCAAGGATTTCTGCAACCTCTTCCCTTGTAATATCTCTCTCTGGATTTAACTTTCCCGTAGTTGGTGTGATGTATCCTGCCTTTATGCCCTTAGCTACATCGCTATAATACCAGTCAGAAGTGTTTACATCAGAAAAAGTGACAGTGTAAGTTTTGTCGAAGCCAATTAAACTATTTACTGTGGCATAAAACTCAACTCTCGTCATGTTTTCGTTGGGTTTAAATGTGTTGTCATCATAGCCAGACATTATTCCCTTGTCTGTAATAAAGTCAATAGATGATTCTGCCCAGTGCCCTCTTGTGTCTCTAAAGGATTTTGCAAATACAGTGCTTGTTAAAATCAATGCTGTGGAGATAATGATCAATGAAGTCTTTTTCAAAATCTTCATTTTTATCACCTTCATTATTATTATAACTTAATAATTATCTTTTGAAACAATTTCTATTTTAAGTTTGTGTTACAAAGAGCCTATCTTGTAACATTAATGAAACATATACGGTTTTTATACTTTATCTAGTGTCTTTATAAAGATTTAGAAATTTTGTCCCTGTAATAAAAGTGAAATCTTTTGAAATAATTTTAAAAAACTTGTGGGTATTAGAAAAATTTAATTGGCAAAAATTTGTGTGAATTGCAAAATGTTTTATTCGTAAAAATTTCCGGAGATTTCAAAAAATATTATGCGAAAAAAAATAGGCAAAATAAAAGAGAACAGATTATGTAAAAAGATAACTGTTCTCTAAGGGAAGAAAAAAGATGATGAAGTTTTCACTTCTCCTATATTGTACTGTAGTAAAATATTTTTGTCAAGCCTTTATGAAAATATTTTCAAAGAAATTTTGTCCCCTGAAAATCGCTCTTATCCCTTTAAATTACATGGATTCCTATAAAATTTAAAAATATTATGAATATATTTGCACAGCTTACTTTAATTAGAATATGTGGTAGAATGTAGGTGAGGTGATATTTTGTTAAAAGAAATAATTTTAAAAAGAAGAACAGTTAGAAAATATAAAGATAAAGAAGTTGACAGAGAAAAATTGGAAGAACTTTTGATGTACGCATCAATGGGACCATCAAATGGCAACTCTCACCCCGTTGAATTTATAATAGTAGACGACAAAGAAAAAATCGAAGAACTATCCAATATGGACTCCTTTGCAACCCTCTACCTAAAGGACGCACCAGTGATTGTAATAGTAATTGCAAACACAGACATCTGCAAGACTTGGGTGGAAGAAGCATCACTTACAGCAGCCTACCTACAACTTCTCCTTGAAGAAGAAGGACTTTCATCTTCATGGATCAATGTCAAAGAAGGAAAGACTGCAGGAAAAATCTCCTACGAAGAATACTTCCAAGAAAACTTTGGCGTGAAAAAACCTTATAGAGCACAATGTTTGATTCCAATTGGCTACAAAAAATCAGGCACAAAGGACCACGAAGAATTTGACATCTCATCAAAGGTCCACAACAATAAGTTCTAAAAATTTTATTTGAAGATAAAATTTTATTAGCAGGCAAAATTTTATTAGCAAATAAAAATATTGTTAGCAAACAAAAAAAATTAATAGCAGGCAAATTTTTATTAACAAATAAAAATATTGTTAGCATGAAAAATGATTAAATCCGGTTCGCCGGATTTTTTTATTGGTGATTTTATTTTCTTTTTAAGTGAATTTTTACACAAAAATTTTCCTTGCAAAAAAAAAGATTCACCTTAATATCATCCTGATGAATCTTTTTTTCTCTCTTAATTTATTTAAAAAGTGAAACTATAAAGTCGATAAGTTTTTCTAAAATGTTCTTTGTATTTTTTACTGCCTTTTCCCCTTCAGGTGAGTTTAAAAATTTTGATGCCTGGTCCTTATATTTTACTGCTGTGTCTGCCACCCTATTCCAATCTACATCGGCATCTTTCATGTTGTTAAAGAGGCTCACAAGCTTGTCTTCTTGGCTTTCTGTTAAATTTATATTGTAATTATTTGTCACAGTATTTATTATAAATCTAACTTCCTCTTCATCCTTTGGCATATTCTTTGCCATGGCATCTTTGATTTCGTAAATTATGTCGTTAGTCTTTTCATCGCCAAGTTCTTCAGAAAGTTTTGTTTGCACAACTAATTCTTGGTTGGCAACTTTTTTCAAATTTTCTGGAAGCTTTTTGCCAGTGTTTTCTTCATAAGTTTTTAAAATTCCTGTTAGGGCAGCTGTGCCGCTTACCTTTCCTGGTGCTGTTACATAAATGTCTGCATCTTCAATCCCCACAGTGTTAAGGGCATTTAAAAAGGCATCTTCACTTACAACTCTGATGTTGTCTGAAAGCTCAATATTTATTCCGCTGCCTGCCTTTTTGTATCTAACTATGGCAGAAGATATTGCCTTGTTTCCAATTTCCTTTGAGGAAAGGACATCGCCTAAGTACTTGTACTCTTCCTTGTTAGTGACTTCAATGATCTTTGCCTTGTCATCAGCATTCATCTCGCGAAGCATTTCACTTTTTTGCTCTTCACTTAAGTCTGCTCCAAGTGTTACTATTTCATCTCCTGCACTAGCAAAAACTGCACTTGGAAGTAACAAGAGTGAAAGCGCCGCAGTCATAATTTTATTTTTTATCTTCATAATCTCCTCCATTTTTCTATATCTTAACATAAGTTTATGTTTAATTTTTTAAAACTGTGTGAAATTTCCTTTTCACATAGTCATGCCACAATAAAAAAGAACCTTGAAGGTCCTTCTTTACTTTATTTTTCCTTGTGAAATCTCAATATGTCTTCAAAGATAAACCACATATCTTTTACTTCATTTTTTTCTGATGAAGAGAAGGGAATTATATTTTCTCTGTGTTCAACGCCAAGCTTTTTTGCTATGACAGAAATGTGTTTATCTACTTGAGATTTTTTTATCTTGTCCTTTTTTGTGGCAATGACTATGCCAGAAAAACCTGAGTGAAGGATGTAGTCATACATCTGCTTGTCTAAATCTGTTGGCTCGTGCCTAATGTCCACCAAGAGAATTGTCTCCAAAATATTTTCTCTATTTTCAAGATACCTATTGATTATGCCTGCCCACTTTTCTTTTTCTTTTTTGGCAACTTTTGCGTAGCCGTAGCCAGGTAGATCCACTAGGCGAAGGTCGTCATTTACCTTGTAAAAATTTATGGTCCTAGTCTTTCCTGGCGTTGATGAAGTCCTCGCTAGATTTTTTCTATTAAGCATGGCATTAATAAAGGATGACTTGCCCACATTAGACCTGCCTGCAAAAGCAAACTCAGGAAGATTTGCCTGTGGATATTGCTTTTCCAAAACTGCAACTTTTTCCAGTTCTGCCTTATTTATCTTCACTAAAATCACCTATCGCAATCTCTGCAACTTCTTTGAAGTTTGAAACAGTTTTTATCTCCAACTTTTCAACAGCCGCTTCTTCGATTTCCCTTAAGTCTCTCTTGTTCTCTTCAGGAATTATTACAGTCTTAACTCCATATCTTTCTGCAGCCAAAAGTTTTTCCTTAAGACCACCTATTGGAAGGACTTTGCCGCGAAGGGTAATTTCTCCAGTCATGGCAACATCACTTCGTACTGGTTTTTTTGTAAGGGCTGATAAAACTGATGTGGCAATTGTAATTCCTGCTGAAGGCCCATCCTTTGGCACTGCACCTTCTGGCACGTGAATGTGAATGTCCTTATCACTTCTAAAGTTTGGGTCAATTTTAAAGTCTTCTGCATTAGATGCAATGTGGGAAATGGCAGCTATGGCTGATTCCTTCATTACATCTCCAAGAGAACCTGTAAGAGTTAGTTTTCCCTTGCCAGGCATGACAGTTGTCTCAATGACAAGTGTAGTGCCGCCAACTTCTGTCCAGGCAAGTCCATTAACTGAGCCCACTTCAGAATTTTTTTCTCTTTCATTTATTAAATAAATTTTTTCGCCAAGGAAGTCTGAAATATTTCTCGTGGATACAGAAACTTTTTCTAAATCTTCTTCCACAATTTTTAGGGCAGCCTTCCTCACAATTTTTGAAATTTGTTTTTCTAAACCTCTAACGCCAGATTCGCGAGTGTAGTAATCTATTATGTCCCTTAGGGCCTTTTCAGAAATATTTATATTTTCCTTCTTCAAACCATTTTCAGAAATTTGTTTTGCAACTAAATATTTTTTTGCAATATTTAATTTTTCATTAGGCGTGTAGCCACCAATTTCTATTACTTCCATTCTGTCAAGAAGGGGTCTCGGTATAGTCTGCCTTGTGTTTGCTGTCGCTATAAAGAATACATTGGATAAGTCAAAGGGAAGCTCCATATACCTGTCCGTAAAGGAATTGTTTTGCTCTGGGTCAAGGACTTCTAAGAGTGCAGATGCCGGGTCGCCCTTAAAGTCATTTCCAATTTTATCTATCTCGTCAAATAAAAATACTGGATCATTTTTGCCAGCTTTTTTCATGAGAGAAATAATTCTGCCAGGAAGGGCGCCGATGTAAGTCCTTCTGTGTCCTCTTATTTCTGCTTCGTCAGTTACACCGCCAAGGCTCATGCGGACAAATTCCTTGTTTAGAGAATTGGCAATAGACTTGGCAATGGAAGTTTTGCCCACTCCTGGAGGTCCCACAAGGCAAAGTATAGGACCCTTATTTTTGTCGCCAGACAAAATTCTTACGGCTATAAATTCCAAAATCCTTTCTTTCACATTTTTTAGTCCGTAATGTTCTTCATTTAAAACTTTTCTAGCATCGCTTAATTTTACTTTTTCCTCTCCAGCATCAAGCCAAGGAAGGTCAATTATCCAGTCCAAATAATTTATGAGCATGGAATAATCTGGTGACTGTGAATTTAAGTTTCTAAGTTTTTTTATTTCACTTAGGGCTTTTTCCCTCACTTCATCAGGAAGGTTTTTTTCTTCAATTTTTTTCTTGTAGACTTCTGTGACTTCGCCCTCATCTTCCTCATCGCCAAGTTCCTTGTGGATGACGCGAAGCTGTTCCTTTAAATAGTACTCCCTTTGGATGTCGTCCATTTTCTTTTTAACTTGGTCGTTGATATTTTTTTCTATGGAAAGAATTTCTATTTCCTTTTTCATTATCTCGTGAAAGGCAACAAGTCTTTCGTAAATATCAGTTGTCTCAAGTAGTTTTTGGTACTCTTCAAGTTTAAAGTCAAGATAGCCAACAACAGTGTCAATAAATCTTGATGGGTCGTCTGTGTCTGCAATGTTAGATAAAAGTCCTGGGAAGAATTTTTCATCAAGAGAGGCGTAGGATTCCAAGTCATTTAAGGCAAGGCGAAGGGCTGCCTCAATTTGGTCGTCTTCTCTGTAGTCAACTTCCTCTTCTTCTAGGATTTCTATATACGCTTCAATTATCTCGTCACTAATATCAAGGCTTGAGATTCTTGCCCTCTCTCCACCTTCAACTAGGACCCTGACAACTCCACCTGGGAGCTTTAAAATTTGTTTTATAGTTGCCACAGTCCCAACATCAAAGAGGTCTTCTCTCTTTGGGTCTTCAACTTCTAAGTCTCTTTGCGCCACCAAAAATATTTTTGAGTCCTGCATTTCCGACCTTTCAATTGCGTTTACAGAAATTTTTCTGCCGCAATCAAAGTGCATGACCATGTGGGGAAAGATTACTAAGTCGCGAAGAGGGATTAGTGGTAATTTTACTTTTTCCATTTTTCACCTTCTAAAAAAGCCGTGGCAACCACGGCTAAATTTATTTTTATTTTTTTATTAATTCAGCAGATGCTGTGCCTTCTACTGATTCCTTAGTTATTTTTACTGCCTTGATGTCATCTCTTGAAGGAATTTCGTACATGACATTCATAATTGTGTTTTCGATAACTCCTCTTAAGCCTCTAGCTCCTGCCTTCTTTTCTATTGCCTTCTTTGCAATATAATTTAGGGCTTGGTCGTCAAAAATTAATTCAACATCGTCAAACTTTAATAGCTCCTTGTATTGCTTTACAAGGGCATTCTTTGGCTTAGTCAAAATTTCTACTAGAGCATCTTCGTCTAATTCTTCAAGAGTTATAGTTACAGGAAGCCTGCCTATGAGTTCTGGTATAAGTCCAAACTTTAACAAGTCTTCAGTTTCAACTTTTTTAAGAATATTTTCTCTATTGGCCTTCTTGTCAATAATTTCAGACCCAAAGCCCATAGAGGACTTGGCAGTTCTATTTTCAATAATTTTGTCAATTCCGTCAAAGGCACCACCAACAATGAATAAAATATTTGTGGTGTCAACTTGAATAAATTCTTGAGAAGGATGCTTTCTGCCACCTTGTGGCGGAACATTTGCAACAGTGCCTTCAATTATTTTTAACAGTGCTTGTTGCACACCTTCTCCACTTACATCTCTTGTGATAGATACATTTTCAGATTTTCTGGCAATTTTATCTATCTCGTCAATGTAAATTATTCCCTTTTCTGCCCTTTCAATATCGTAGTCAGCATTTTGAATTAGTTTCAAAATAATATTTTCAACATCTTCTCCAACATAGCCAGCCTCAGTTAAAGTTGTGGCATCGGCAATGGCAAAGGGAACATTTAAAAGTCTGGCAAGAGTTTGTGCAAGTAAAGTTTTGCCTGAACCTGTAGGTCCAATCATTAAGATGTTGGACTTTTGAAGTTCAATATCTGGGTCCAGTTTTTTGGAAGATGAAATCCTCTTGTAGTGGTTATATACGGCAACGGCAAGGGCACGCTTGGCATCCTCTTGCTTCACCACATATTGGTCCAAAATCTCTTTGATTTCAGCTGGTTTTTTTAGGTCAAAATCCTTATTTATCTCATGGGGAATTTCTTCTTCTAAAATTGCGTGGCACCTCTCGATGCACTCGTCACAAATATTTACATTAGGTCCGGCGATTAATCTATTCACTTGGTTTTGCGTTTTGCCACAGAATGAACATCTCAAAATTTCATCTGTATTTGACATATCTCACCTCAAACCCTTTTTTCTATAACTTTATCTATTAAACCATATTTTTTTGCTTCTTCAGAAGTTAGCCAATAATCTCTATCTGTATCTCTTTCGATTTTTTCAAGATCTTGACCAGTTCTTTCAGCCAAAATTTCATTTAATTTTTGTCTAATTTTTAAAATCTTTTCTGCATTGATTTGAATGTCACTGGCTTGACCTTGTGCACCACCAGAAGGTTGGTGAATCATAATGTCAGAATTTGGAAGGGCAAATCTCTTTCCCTTAGCTCCAGAGGCAAGCAAAAATGCTCCCATAGATGCAGCCATTCCAATGCAAATTGTAGAAACATCTGGCTTAATATAATTCATAGTGTCGTAAATGGCAAAGCCTGCAGATACAGAACCACCAGGGGAATTTATATAAAGTTGGATGTCCTTATTTGGGTCTTCAGATTCTAAAAATAAAAGTTGGGCAACGATTAAGTCTGCCATGACATCATTTACTTCGCCACTTGCGAAAATAATTCTATCCTTTAAAAGTCTTGAATAAATGTCATAGGACCTTTCACCCCTATTAGTTTGTTCTACTACCATTGGCACTAATGCCATGTAATCACATCCTCTGATTATTTATCTTCTTCTTTATCTTTTTTTACTTCTTCTTTAATTTCTTCTTCAGTAGTTTCCTTTGGCTCAACAAATTTTGCCTTTTCAACAAGAGTGTCAATTGCCTTTCTCTTTTCAAGGTCGTCTCTTACAACATCCTTGTTTTGATTTAGCATGTAATCTCTCATTTTTTCCATGTGTTCTTTGTCGTCCTTGAAGTATTCTTCAACTACCCTATTTACCTCTTCTTCGATTTCTTCGTCAGTGATTTCAATTGCTAAATCTTTTACAAGAGCTTCTAGGGCAAGATCATTTTTAACAGTTCTTTCTGCTTCAGGTCTCATAGTTTTTTTGAAATCATCAAGACTTTGACCAATCATCTTGATGTAATCTTCAAAGCTAATTCCTTGAGCTCTAAGACTTTGGTCGTAATTTCTAATCATGTCGTCGATTTGAGCGTTGATCATTGCTTCAGGAATTTCTACATCTACCATTTCACCGATTTTGTCAATGGCTCTTCTTTGTTTTTCCATTTCAGAAGTTGTCTTAAATTCTTCTTCCTTCTTCTTTCTGATGTCAGCCTTAAATTCATCAAGAGTGTCAAATTCAGAAATATCTTTTACAAATTCGTCGTCAAGTTCTGGAAGTTCTTCATAAGAAATGCTATTTAATTTAATTTCAAATTTTGCATCTTTTCCAGCTAAATCTTTTTGGTGGTAATCTTCTGGGAATTTAACAGTGATGTCAAATTCTTCATCAATATTGTGACCAATTAGTTGTTCTTCAAAGCCTGGGATAAATGTGTTGGAACCAATTTTAAGGTCTTGGCTTTCAGCTTCTCCACCTTCGAAATATTCTCCATCAACAGAACCCTTGAAGTCGATGTTTACAGTGTCGCCATCTTCTACAGCCCTGTCGTCAACATTTATAATTCTTGCATTCATGGCTCTTTCATTTTCAACTTCAGAGTCAATAAGTTCGTCTGTTACTTCAAGAGTTGGATCTTCAATTTCAATTCCTTCGTAGTCCTTAAGTTCAACTTCAGGTTTAACATCAACAGATACCTTAACAACAACATCTTTGTCATCTTTTATGCTTTCTTCATCAATGTCAATATTAGGTTGGTCAACTACCTTTAAATCTAATTCCTTAATAGCTTTTTCATATTCAGCTGGAAGAAGTTCGTTAATAGCATCTTCAAAGAATACATCTTTGCCATACATATTTTCGATCATCTTTCTAGGAACATGACCCTTTCTAAATCCAGGTAATTGGAAGTGCTTTTTGTTTTTCTTGTACACTTCTGTTTCAGCATTATTTATATCTTCTCTTTTTAAAACAAGGTCAAAAAAGACAGTGTTTTTTTCTTTCTTTTTAATTTCCATATTAATAGCCTCCTCGCTCTATGGCGTTTTTTACATCTCTACATTATAACATAAGTTATTTTAAAAATATATTAAATCCCTCTGTCCTTTAGGATTTTAGAGAGAATTTCCATCTCTTCGTCATTAAGTGTGACACCCTTTGACATTTTTTCATGGTTGGGGTCCCACTCTCTCAAGTCGTACTTAGCTGGTCTGTCGTTAAAAGAAACCTTGTTAAGCTCCTTAGTCCAGCCCTTGGCACTTTCAGATAAAACTCCCAAGTGCTCTGTAATTTCAAATTTAAAGTCGCTCATACTATCTAACCTTTTCTACTTCCTTTAAAACATTTTTTACTGCATCTTCAGAAGAAATTTCAGAATTTTCCATTTCTCTTCTTGTTGAATACTCAACTAAGCCTTCAGAAGACTTCTTGCCGCAAGTTATTCTTAGTGGAATACCAATTAAGTCTCTATCCTTAAACTTAACTCCAGCTCTTTCCTTTCTGTCATCAAGAAGAACTTCGATACCCTTAGCCTTTAAGTCTTCGTAAATCTTTTCTCCAAGCTTAACTTGGTCTTCATCCTTGACATTTACTATTGTGACAATTGCTTCATATGGTGCCACAGCCATTGGCCAGATGATTCCATTATCATCATGATTTTGTTCTATTATAGCTGTTACAGATCTTGTTACACCAACTCCGTAAGAGCCCATGTAAAAATAGTTTGCCTTGCCATTTTCATCAAGATAAGTTGCATTTAAAGCTTCTGAATATTTTGTACCCAATTTGAAAATATTTCCCACTTCAATGCCTCTGGCGAATTTATATTCTTCGTCAGTTCCAGGAACCTTGTCCCCTTCAGCAACAAGAAGTAGGTCATCTACAACTTCGCCCTCAAAGTCTCTGCCATAATTTGCATTGATGTAGTGGTACTCATCAAGGTTTGCTCCAACAACTAGGTTATCCATTTCTGTAAGTCTCTTGTCGAAGATCATTCTAACATCAAGTCCAATAGGTCCTGTGTAGCCTTTTTTAGTTTTAATAGCCTCAATGTCAGCTTCTTCCATCATTCTTATGTCGTGTTCAGCAACTCCAGTATAGGCTACAAGCTTTGCCATATTTAATTCTCTGTCGCCAGGAATAAAGACTAAAACTGGTTCATCGCCAAGCATTAAGTCAATTGCCTTGGCACACTTCTTTGGGTCAACTTTTAAAAAGTTAGAAACTTCTTCGATAGTGCTTGCATTAGGTGTGTGGACTTTTTCTAAGTCTTTTTTGTCTTCAGCTTGAGGAAGTATATATTCAACAGGAGCCTTTTCTTCAGTTGCTCCAAATTTTCCAGACTCAGCATAAACAATTACACCTTCGCCAGTTTCAGATAGGGCAATAAATTCGTGAGAGCCAGTGCCGCCCATGGCGCCATTGTCACCTTCAACGATTTTATAATCAAGCTCTAATCTGTCAAAAATTCTTTCATAAGCCTCATACATATTCATGTAAGCCTCGTGAAGTGTTTCTGGTGAAGTGTCAAAGGTATAGGCATCCTTCATAGAAAATTCTCTTGCCCTATTTATTCCAAATCTCGGTCTCTTTTCGTCTCTGTACTTAGTTTGAATTTGGTATAAATTTAGGGGAAGGTCCTTGTAAGACTTAACTTCATCTCTAATAAGAGTGGTAAAATATTCTTCCGCAGTTGGTCCAAGGCAGAACTCTCTGTCATTTCTGTCCTTTAACTTAAACATTTCGGGACCAAACTTTTCCCATCTACCAGACTCTTTCCAGATTTCAGCAGGTTGAATAGCTGACATCAAAATTTCCATTGAGCCAGCTCTGTCCATCTCTTCACGAACTATATTTTCAATTTTTCGAATGGATCTATAGCCAAGTGGCAAGTATGTATAGATACCACTAGCAGATTTTCTAATCATACCAGCCCTTAGTAGAAACTTGTGTGATGCAATCTCTGCATCTTGTGGATCCTCCCTAAGAGTAGGCATATAAAGTTTTGATAATCTCATATTACCTCCATAATAAAAGTATTATAATAAATAAAATAAATTTCCACAAGTTTTATGAAAAAATCTCGTGGCACGCTATTTTTATTATACTATAAAGCTTGTAATACTTCACATTTTTGTGGAAAATTTTTAGATTTTTAAGATTTAAATAAATTCTTTTGCAAAAGTCACAAAAATTTTTCCAATTTTAATGTATAATAGATAATTGTTTCATAAAAAATAAATAGGAGGACATTATAATGAAGAAAAAAGATATAAGCGGAATTTTATTTTCAGCTCTCATTGCAGCTTGCGCCTATTTTTTAGGCAAAAAATTTCCTGTAATTGGTGGACCAGTCTTTGGAATCCTTTTTGGAATCATCTTAAATAATTTCAATAGACCAGAGTCCTTTGAGTCCGGCATAAAATTCACATCAAAAAAAGTTTTGCAACTTGCCGTAGTCCTTTTGGGCTTTGGACTAAACCTAGGAGAGATTATAGTTGTTGGTAAGTCATCTCTACTTATTATTCTCTCTACAATTTCCACTGCACTTATAATTGCCTTTGCAGCAGCAAAAGTTTTAAATATTGATTCTGACATTGCCACCCTAGTTGGCGTTGGCTCATCAATTTGCGGTGGCTCCGCCATTGCTGCAACAGCACCAGTTATTAATGCCAAGGACGAGGACATTGCCACATCAATTTCTGTAATATTTTTATTTAACATAATTGCAGCACTGATCTTCCCAACTCTTGGCGTTAAGCTTGGCATGACTCACACAGGCTTTGGCATGTGGGCAGGCACAGCCATTAATGACACATCATCTGTTGTGGCAGCATCAGGCACTTGGTCAACAATGTTTAATGACGACACAGCCCTTAACTACGCAACAATTGTAAAACTAACTAGAACTCTTGCAATTATTCCAATTACCCTTGTACTTGGAATTATAAAATCAAAGGACAGCAAGGAAAAAGTAAACCCACTAAAGGCTTTCCCAACATTTATTTTATTTTTCCTACTTGCATCAATCATCACGACACTTTTGCCCCTTCCAGAAACTTTCTTGTCAAGCATGAAATTTTTGTCAAAATTTTTCATCATTATGGCAATGTCAGCAATTGGACTTAACACAGACATAAAAAAATTAATTTCCCAAGGTGGCAAGGCAATCGTGGAGGGCGCCCTTTGCTGGATAGGCATAATTTGTGTCAGCCTCTTGATGCAGCACATACTTAGTATTTGGTAAAAATTAAAATTGATAAAAGAAAAAGAAGTTTAACTTGTAAAAGATCAGGCTAAACTTCTTTTTTATTGCAATTTTTATTTTGGCAGAAAAAAATAAAAGCCCTCGCGGACCTTTAATTTTATAAATTATATTTTTATGAATTAAATTCTTTGTACTCTCTCTTTGCCTCTTCTTGTTCTTCTGGTATGACCTTGATGCTTGCCTTGACTATTCTCTTGTCTGCCACTGCAAGTTCTGTCAAGATGCAGCCTGAAGTCTTTACGTTAAGCTTTTTCTTTTCATTTTCTTCTGGAATAAAGCCCAGCTTTTCAATTATAAGCCCAGAGATTGTCTCGTGGTTTTCTGAATAAAGTGATGTGCCCAGCTCATCGTTTATGTCTTCAATATCCATGGACCCGTCAACTATATATTCGTTGTCAGAAATTTTTTCTAGGGAGTGATTTTCCTTGTCGTACTCGTCTTCAATTTCGCCTACGATTTCTTCTACTATGTCTTCCACTGTAACCATGCCTGAAAATCCACCGTACTCGTCAATTAGTATTGCCACATAATTTTTTGAGGATTGAAGTTCCTTTAAGAGCATATCGATTTTTTTTGTTTCAGGCACAAAGTAAGGCGACTTTATGCACTTGTCCAAGTCAATGGACTCATAATCATTTTTTGCATATTCTACGAAAAGGTCCTTGATGTAAACTGTTCCCAGAATGTTATCTGTATTTTCTCTAAAGACTGGCATCCTTGAGTAGCCCATCTTTAGAATTTCTGTAACTGTATCTGTGTTAAATTCGTCATAGTCCACCATGTAAATTGATGTCCTTGGCGTCATTATTTCGTATGCCAACTTGTCGTCAAAGTCCATTATGTTTACTATCATCTCTTCACCAGCTGAGTTAATTACTCCTTGCTGAGTGGAAACTTTTATATAGGATTTTAATTCTTCTTCAGAGATTTTTTCTTCAACATCTTCAGAATACTTGCCCATCATCTTTAAAACTAATGCCGTTGAGAAGGACAAAAGTTTTACAAAGGGATAAAATATTTTTGAGGCAAAAGCAATTATATTACTTGATTTCAGTGCAACTTTCTCTGAATTTTGAAGGGCTATTCTCTTTGGAACAAGTTCTCCAAAAACAAGTGTTATATAAGATAGTAAAAATGTCACTAAAATAAAGGACACTGTAAAGCCATAAGGTATGCCCCTGTCACTTAAGTAGACTCCAAAAACTTGTGAAATACTTGTAGCTGCAGAACCAGATGAGAAAAATCCCGCTAGAGTTATTGCAACTTGTATTGTAGACAAGAATCTCGTTTGGTCAGATGAGATGGCGAGTAGGGTCTTTGCCCTCTTGTCTCCCTCTTCTGCCAATTCTTTTATTTTATTATTATTAACTGAAACCATTGCCATTTCTGCTGAGGCAAAAAATGCGTTAATTCCTGTAAGTATTGCGATTAATATTAGCTTAGCCCACAAGGCGCCATCGTCCATTAACATCTTCCTCCATATCTTTTAGACTAATTATATCAAAGAATTTGTGATTATAACAGAAAAGAATGTCCATAAGAAGCTTTTTATTGAAAATTTTATGTTATAATTATTTCCATGATGGAGGTGTATAATGAAAAAATTTAAAAGAATAATAATTTTGGTTCTTCTACTTGCAGTGGCACTTTTTGCAACTTTCTTTGCTGGCAAAAAAACTATGAAAGCTGAAATGGAACCAGACATCACTTCGACTTTAATTTTTAATAAATTAGTTGGCGCCAAGGAACTTACAACATTAAAATATCACTACACAAATATGGGACAGTTTGAAAATCAAAATACTTTTTACGGCTATAAAATTCCCTTTACATCAAAAAAATTCATAGTCTCCTACGATGGAGTCATAAGTGCAGGCGTTGACCTGGAAAAAATGAAGGTGGACCTTGAGGGCAAAAGTATTGAAATAAAAATTCCACCGGCAAAAATTTTGAGCCACGAAATTTACGAGGACTCCTTAAAGGTTTTTGACGAGAGAGAGTCTATTTTTAATCGAATTGACATTGAGGACTACAACAATTTCTCCAAAGATCAAAAGAAAGAAGTGGAAGAGACTGCCATTAAGAGAGGTCTCTTAAGGAACGCTGACGAAGAATCTAAGAAGGCAATAGAAGAAATCCTCTTGTCTGACACTGTTTTAAGTGAATATAAAATTAAGGTCACAAGGGACGATTCTCTAAAATAAAAATTAATAAGGTCAAAAAAAGGGCATTCCTTATAGAATGTCCTCAGATTGTAGAAAAACCCAGGAATATTTTCTGGGTTTTTTGCATTTTAATGTATTTGCTAAAAAAACCATTAATTTATTCAAAGTTAAATCTTTATTAGGACTCAATTTATATAGCAGTATTCCTAATTTTTTCTTTGAATTAGCTGATTATATTAAAAGAACAGGCTTTTTTGCCTGCCTTATCATCAATCTGAAGCTGTGTCACCACAGCTCTTTATTATTAATTATCTTTAATAATTTATTTTATCCAGTATCCCCTTGAAATATGCTATTACTATTCCGTAGTTTGTTATTGGGATGCTTTTTTCTTTTGTACTCTCGATTCTACTCCTAATATTTTTTGCATTGAGCATGCAGCCGCCACATTGGATTATTAGGTCGTAATCCAAAATATTTTCTGGTAAGACTGAACCTGAACTCACATCAACCTGTAAGCCTTGGCCAACTTTCTTTCTTATCATGTTTGGAATTTTTATTCTTCCAATGTCTTCTTCTGCTGGGGCATGGGTGCAGCACTCTGCTATTAATATTTTTGAATTCTCATTTATTTTTTTTAGAGCTTCTACCCCCTTGATGTATTCATCAATGTCACCCTTTAGTTTTGCAAATAAGACTGAGAAGGATGTTAGCTTAACATCTCTTGGGATTTTTTCATAAACTTCTAAGAAGACAGAGGAGTCTGCAACTACTAGGTCTGGCTTCTTATTTAAAAGTCCTAGGATATCAGAAAGCTCTTCAAGCTTTACCATGGAAACCATGGCGTTCCTATCAAGGAGTTCACGAATTGTTTGAACTTGTGGAAGGATAATCCTGTTTTTTGGTGCTGCAATGTCTTGGGGAATTACTAAGAGGACTAGGTCCTTCTCTTCCACCATGCCGTCAAAAAGTCTCTCTTCCTTCTTTGGTTTAAATTTCAAGAGTTCCTCTAAGAGCTTATCAAAGCCAATTTTTTTTAGGGCAGAAACTTCCACTATTTTATAAGAAGAAAAGTCTTCTCTTATTTTTTTTATTTCTTCTTCTGATAAGAGGTCAATTTTATTTATTACAAGAAGGATTGGGGTGTCCTTAAATTTTTTTAGCATTTCCCTTTCAGGTCCTGTTTGGGTATCTGATACAACTAGGACTCCAATGTCAGTTTTCGATATAACTTCGTCAGTTCTCTTCATCCTCTTTTGTCCAAGGACTGTTTCGTCTCCAATGCCTGGCGTGTCCATTAAAAGACATGGCCCCAAGCTCTTAATCTCCATTGACTTGTAAACTGGATCTGTAGTTGTCCCCTCTTGGTTTGAAACAATGGAAATATCTCGGCCAGAAAATTCATTTATTATTGAGCTCTTGCCCGAATTTACCTTTCCAAAAAATCCTATGTGGATCCTGTTACCAGAATTTGTCTTATTAAGTTCCATTAAAATCTAAAGTCTCTCTTTCCAACTTCTTCCATTTCGCTTATATATTCTTTAGCCTTCTTCTTTACAATTTCATTTGGAATTTTTTCAAGTTCTCTTGCAATTAAGTCTTCGCTAAGTTCTCTTGTCTTTTCATTTCCATAATCTAGCATGTATTCCTTCAAAGTCATAAGGGCATTAGGCTGACAACAATTTAAGATTTGTCCTGACTTGCAAAGTTGCATGAACCTGTCGCCAGTTCTTCCTTCCCTATAGCAGGCTGTACAAAAACTTGGGATATAACCAAGTTCCATTAGCCAATCCACAACTTCTTCAAGGGTCCTATTATCTGCAACATCAAATTGAGCAGAGTTATCTTCTTCTAATTCTTCCTCAACATATCCACCAACAGAAGTTCTTGATCCACCAGAAATTTGACTTACACCTAGTTCAAGAGCGCGTTCTCTAACTTTTTGTGACTCTCTAGTTGATATTATCATGCCAGTGTAAGGTACTGAAACCCTAATTAGGGCAATTAGTTTTTCAAAAATATCATCAGCAAGTTCATTTTTAAAATCACTTGGATCAATGTCATCGGCAGGTTGGATTCTTGGAACAGAAATTGTGTGAGGTCCAACTCCAAATCTTGCTTCTAAGTGTTCTGCGTGCATTAAGAGTCCAACTAATTCATACTTATAAGTTTCTAATCCAAATAAAACTCCAATCCCAACGTCGTCGATGCCAGCTTCCATGGCCCTATCCATGGCTTCAGTGTGGTAGGCGTAATTATGCTTTGGTCCTGTTGGGTGAAGTTCTTCATAGGACTTCTTGTTGTAGGTTTCTTGGAAGAGGATGTAGGTTCCAATTTCTGCATTCTTTAATTTTTTATAATTTTCCACAGTAGTAGCAGCAATATTTATGTTGACCCTTCTTATTTGACCATTTTCATGTTTAATAGAATAAATTGTCTTAATGGATTCCAAAATATATTCCATTGTATTGTTCACAGGGTCTTCACCAAGTTCAAGGGCAAGTCTCTTGTGGCCCATGTCTTGAAGGGCTATAACTTCACTTTTAATTTCTTCTTGAGATAATTTTTTTCTTCTAATTGATTTATTTTTTGCATGGTAAGGGCAATAAACACAACCATTAATACAATAGTTTGAAAGATAAAGGGGGGCAAACAAAACAATCCTGTTGCCGTAGTGGTCTTCCTTAATTTTCTTTGCAAGCTTATAAATTTCTTCTTGGTAAGACTTGTCTTCAGCAAGTAGAAGTAAAGCCGCCTCTCTGTGGTTTAATCCCTTTTCCTTCTTTGCCTTTTCAAGAACTTCATCTAAGAGGTCCTTATTATTCTTGTTTTTTTCTGCATAGTCAAGAGTGTCTAAGATCTCTTGATGGTTTATAAATTCATCTGCAATTTTTGAATCTAGCTTGTACAATTTCTTCACTATCCCTTAATCCTTACTTATAATCTCCTCTAGATTTGGAAATCTTATATCCAATTTTCTCTAGTTTTTTCTCTAGTCCCATAAAGTCGTCAGAGTTTTGAACTTCTGTACCGATTTTATTGTCGTAAAGCTTATAATTTTTTCTAAGTTTCTCTGCCCCAACATTGGGCATTAAAACATTGGCCCCTGCCAAAATTCCCTTTTCTCGTCCAAATTCGTCAATACTTCCCAGGGCAGTTGTTGATGGCAAGAGAAGTTTCTCGTCAGCAATCCTTACAATGGATAAAATTTTAAGAACATCTTCTAACTTGCCGCCTTCAAAGTCCCTGAAAGGAGTGTCATGTTGGGGTATGAAGGGTCCAATTCCCACCATCTGAGGTCTTAATTTTAAAATAAATTTTAAATCCTCATATAAATTTTCAATCCTTTGATAAGGTGAACCCACCATCATGCCACAACCTGTTTGAAAGCCCAAGTCCTTTAATTTTAGAATGGAATCAATCCTGTTTTCAAACTTCATAGAGCTTGGATGAAGCCTTTGGTAGTGAGACTTGGAATAGGTTTCATGCCGCAATAGGTACCTGTCAGCCCCCATATTTTTCAAGGCCTCAAAGTCCTGAAAATCTCTTTCACCAAGAGAAAGTGTTATGGCAACATCAGGAAACTTTTCTTTGATATGATAAATAATTTCTTTTAAGTAATCAAGGCTATAAAAGTCATCTTCGCCACCCTGCATGACAATGGTTTTTATCCCCAGGTCCACTGAGTGGCTGGCAAGGTCCAAGATTTCTTCCTTAGACAACCTAAGCCTCTTGGTATTTTTGTTGGCCAACCTAAGACCACAATAGTAACAATTGTTTTTGCAATAAGTGGAAATTTCTATTAGGCCCCTAATGTAAATCTCTCGGCCAAAGTTTTTTACTGCTAGGTCTCTTGCAAAGGCATATAAATCTTCGGCTTCAACTTTATCCAAATTCATTAGGTGGGAAAAATCTTCAAAGCTAATCTCCTTGGTATTATAAAATTTTTCACATATCTTTAAAGTTTTCAACGGCCATCTTCCATTCATCTTACCCGAAAATAATTTTTTAACTACAATTACAGTATTATATTATATCAAATTTTGTTCATTTTAAAAAACATAATGAAATAAAAAATTTTTGCACTTAAGAATATCAAAAGATGCAAATAGGATAAAGAATTTCCATTTTATAATTCTTTTTTAGCCTACAATATAAATTTATATAAAAAAATGGACACAGTAAAGACTGCATCCATTTTTGAGAAAATGAAGATAATTTAGTAATTTTTAATTCTTCTTAGCCAAGGAATTTAAAATTTCTTGATAATCATTTGCTGCCAAGAAAATTTGAACATAGGCCCAGTGATTTTCTTTGACATCAGTGAAACTATTAAAGTCCTTAATAATCTTTTCTAAATCTTTTTTGTTAATAGAACGACCATCATAGTGGTTTAAAATTGTAACGGCTTCTGCCCTAGTAATAACACCATCTGGTTTAAAACTTCCATCTGGATAGCCAACAATGTGTCCATTACCATAAACTTGATTGATTGCATCTTCAAATTTGTGACCCTTGATATCTGCAAAAGGAGCGGTCTTGTTGTTCTTCTTATCAATGCCAGCTATGGCTCTAGCAAATTCTGCCCTAGTTATTGGCTCATTAGGTCTAAAGTTGCCATTCTCGTCTGCGAACATCAAGTTGTTTTTAACCATAGCATTTATGGCTGCATTATACCATCCATTAGGTGTGTCTTTGAAGTTAGGCTTGTCCTTATTGTCTAAGTCTAATCCAGCCAAGACTCCTATCATAGAAGCTGCTTCAGCACGACTTATCTTTCCCTCAGGACGGAAACTCTTGTCACCGTAGCCAAAAATATAGGCTCCATGTTTTGATTTAGGTTTTTCATTTGGAGCATCTTCTATTGCGCTTTCAGTAACTTCTACCATGTCACCATTTTCAAAATAAGTTTTCTCTGCAAACTTAACTAATACAATAGGTTTAATATATTTTGCCTTGTCTGGCAATTTAGTTATTACAATTTCATAACCACCATCCACAGCCTTAACAGAGTAGTCCTCTCTTGGAAGCTCTTGTTTTTTGTATTTAGGTGTAGCTGTTGAAGTTATATCTACTTCCTTCGAAGGTTTCATAGCATTAAAATCATCTACAGTTACATAGTTAAGCTTGAAGAAGAATTTTTCATTTTCTCCAATCTTTCCTGCATCTTTTAAAGTAGATTTAATTCTTATTTTATTGTCCTTAAGGGCAACATATTTTTTATTGTTATGTGGGTTTAACTTATCCCTATCTCCAGAAACCTCAAAGTTAACAAGGGCTTTTTTAGTATAATCTCTAAATAAGCCAGATTTTTTACCATCAACTTTTTTAAATGGCATTGCTTCAATTTCTGCCACTTCTTCTTCACTTATTGAATTAGAATCTTTTGCTAATAATTCTTTTGCCCTAGCTATAGAGTTTTTAATTTGAGATTTTACTTGATTGTCACCATATTCTATTGCTTCATTATCAAGAACTTTATCGTCCATTGTATCTAAATAGACTTTCAATTCTTCCTTGGCCTTTTTAACCCTTGCTGCAAACTTCTCATTTGCATTTTGATCTTCGCCACCTGTACCTGGTCTTTGACTTTCTTCTCTTTCTTTATTGGTCTTGTCAGACTTTAAGGCTATTTGCGTATAATTTTTAACTGAACTTGCATAGGCTTGTCCTGGTACTGAACCTAGCATTAAAGAAAAGCCTAAAAGGCAAGAAACAAAACCTAGTGACAACTTACTCATTCCATTACAAGGTTTTTCATTTATTTTTTTCATTTTTCCTCCTTAAATAATAAGAGAAACGCGCTTACAAAAATTAGTAAAAATCTATAAGTTTTTCCTACTTATATAAGACAAAGAAGTTTGTAAATAAAAACTTTCTAGTATTTCTACATATACTTAAATCATAGTATTTGTCACTTGATTTTGTTTATTATTTTATCTTTCTTTTTTTAATAATCCTTCTTCATTAAAATATTTTTAATTTTATTGCGATTGGATAAATGTTTTTCTTTAATATATCCTCGCTTTATCTGTCTTTTTAGATATCCTTATCTTTTAATTTTAAAAGATACTACTTTAATTCAATGACTGTTTTAAAATAGTATCTTTTAAGAATATTTTTTTATTTTTCTACTTCTAATAATTTTTTTACTTCTTCCATATCTACATGGTCAAGTGAAGCTACTGACCACTTTGGCAAATAATCCTTATCTATTACCCTTGACCTAATGCCCTCTTTCATGTCTCCAGTTTTTACTGCATAGTTTAAAATTTTTAGGCCAAGGTCCACAGTTTCATGGTAGGTCAAATTTTTGCCATGGAAATATTTTTCAAATTGGACTGCAAGCATAAACTGTGACCTGGACTTTAAGTCATCATAGATTTCTCTTGCAAATTCATCTTCAAGATTTTCTTCTAAAGCCCTATAAATTTCTTCTAGGCTATCCTTATTAAAATATTTTTCGATTTTGTCAAAATTTTTATCTACAAAAGTTTCTTTTAAGGGCAAATTATATTTCTCGCCATAGATTTTTAATTTTTCAATTAATTCTTCTCCCTCATAAATTTCTGAAAACTCAAAAAGTTTTTCAATTATTTTTTCATAATCCTCTGAATTTATATAGACATTGGCAAAATCATATTTAATTAAATCTGAAACTTCGAGGCTTCTTCCAAGAAGGCCCACATAATGACCCAAGGCTCTTGGAAGTTTAGAGATAAATTTTCCCACACCAACATCTGGCACAAAGCCGAGACCAGTTTCTGGCATGGCCCAGTTTACAGAGTCATGGCAAATTATATAGTCGGAGTTTATGCTGAGGCCGAGACCGCCGCCCATGACTATGCCCCTCCAATTGCTTACTATTGGTTTTTTGTAGGAGGCAATATACTTATCTAGCTCAAATTCTGTGGCGAAAAACTCATCTTTTTCCTGGCAAGAGTCATTATTAATATAGTTGTTGTAAAGGTCCTTTAAATCTCCACCAGCACAAAAGGACTTTTCACTTAAGCTGTCAAATAAAACTGCCCTAATCTTATCATCATCTTCCCATTTTTCTAAAATCTCTCTAATTTTTATTATCATTTCAAAATTTAGGGCATTTAATTTTTCAGGTCTATTTAAATAAATCACGCCCAGCTTATTTATAACTTTTGAAATAATTAATTCCTTCATTTTATCACCATCTTTTCCTTATAAATATTTTATACCCAAAGAATAAAGAATAACAAAAAAAATAGATCTCAAAGGTGTGAAATCTATTTTCAAAATTTTATTTTTTAAAATTATTTTCCAAGAAAAATTTTAGAATTAAATAATATAAAACATAGGAGACGCCTGCCACTGGCCATATTATCCAAGACCTGTCCCAATTATTTGTGGCAAAGGAATATCCAAGATAAATTGCCACCATGAGAATCCAATAGGCACTTATAAGGGGATCAGCCTTCTTCTTAAGCTCCTTGCTTGCTCTAGTGAAGTCCTCCTCTTCCAAAAGTGCTTTTAAGGCACTCATAGGAATATTGGCTCTCAGCAAAAAATTTACTCCAAGGGCAACAAGTGCCAATAAAAAGGCCGTTGATATTGCCATAACCATGTCTTCAGCTGAAAAAATCATGCCAATAAAAAGTGGAAGGACTGAGGCAACTATAAGTAAGATGCCAATTATGTTGTTCTTGACAAAAGAATCGTGAAACTTTTCCATTCTATCCCTCGCCATGCCATCAACTCCATAATCAGTATCAATGGCTTCACTTTCTATAAATTCATATTTTTTTAAAAGCATTCCTTCCCTTACAAAAATTCCAACTGCAGCTATTATAAATAAAAATAATACTGTAAGAGAAACTCCATCAACTACATTTTCTGGAACAGATAAAAGTTTTTTTTCATAGGCTACTGATGAAATTACTAAAAATATTGGAGATATTATACAAAGAGAAACTCCAAGAGCAAGGTTTTTTGCTGAAATTTCCTTTAAGGCTAAATAATCACTTGCCATCTCCATGGAAACTTTTCTCGTCTTGCTTTCTTCATAGTCCTCATCTAAAAATTCTGGGTCTTCTATTTCATCCTTGATGAGATAATCTGTAGTCACGCCAAAAATTTTGCTGAGCTTTAAAATTTTATCCATGTCGGGAATGGATTGTGCCCCTTCGTACTTTGAAATAGATTGTCTGCTTACGCCAAGTTTTTCTGCAAGTTCTTCTTGTGACCAAGAATTTTTCTTTCTAAGATTTATAATTTTGTCTGCTAAAATCATAGCCTTACCTCCTTTTCTGAGTAAATTTTATAAAAATTTATGGTGGCAAGCCATAAATAGTGCTTGTCAATTTGTAAACTCATGGTTGCAAGTATGCTAATTTTCAAATTTTTAACTTTTACCTTTATTTTACAAAGTATTTTTCTATGAAATATATATTTTATTTAAAGATAGTGTAAATTTTTTATAAATTTTTCCAATAAAAAAATCCCGACTCTCGTCAGGATCTTATTTTTTATTTTGTGACATATCTACAATTAAATTTGCCACGCTTTCGAAGTCAAAGGCAGATGAATTTATTAAGAGGTCGTAATTTGCTCTGTCGCCCCAAACTTTTCCAGTGTTTCTGCCGTAATGGTTGGCTCTTCTGTTGTTTTCACGCTCAAGCTTTAGCTGGAGCTTGTCTTCTTTTACCTTGTAAGTATTTAAAATTCTCTCTTCCTTAAATTCTTGAGATGCATAAATAAATACAGATAACTTTGGGAAATCTTCCAAGACAAAGTCTCCGCACTTGCCAAAGATTATTGCCTTTTTATTTTTTGCAATTTCTCTTATAGTCCTTGAGTCCAAGAGAAAGGCTGCATCATTTGTTGCAATGTCCTCTTGGGAGTAGGAATAATTTTGCCTATATAAGTCGTAAATAGTTCCCTGCAAGAAGGAATCGTCTTTCTTTATCTCATCAGGTTTTACCTTTCCTTCAAGGCTCATGAGCTCAATTAACTTTTCGTCGTATAGTTCATAGTTTAATTTTTCGGCAACTTTTTTTGCAATTTCGTTAGCACCGCTGCCATACTCTCCGTCAATGGTAATTATCTTCTTACCAGCCTTTTGGAAAATTTTTTCAAATAGTGACATATCTTCACCTCTCAAAGATTGTATATCATAAATGTGAAATCTATTTTAATTAATATAAAATTCTTGTGAAAAATTTTAGCGTCCTTCCAGTTTTTTCTGCAAAAAAACTTCTATTGGCAGTTGGGCAATAAGTGTTGCCACAAAAATAATTATTCCACCAATAATTTCTCTCTCACTCATGCTTTGTGAAAGAATGAGCCAGCCAAAGACTGCTCCAAAAACTGATTCAAGGGAGGAGATCATAGAGGCAACAACTGGGTCCAGTTCCTTTAGTGCCATTAGCTGAATTGTAAATCCAACGCCTGATGACAAGATCCCCACATACAAAATAGGTAGGTAGGACTTTAAAATTGCACTCATATCTATTCCCTCAAAAATAAGAGCAGCTATTAGGGAGAAAAATCCACAAACTGCAAATTGAATTAAGGAAACTAAAACTGCATTAGTGTCCTTGGAAAACTCTGATAGCATTAAAATGTGAATAGCAAAAACAATTGAACCAAAAATTGTAATCAAATCGCCAATATTCATGCTAAGGCTTCCCTTTACTGACATGAGATAAGTTCCAATCATGGCAAGAACTATACACATTTGAAGTTTTTTATTTATTTTCTTTCCATAAAAGAGTCCAATTATTGGAATAAAAACTATATAAAGTGCAGTGAGAAAACTTGCCTTGCCTGCAGTTGTATAGACAAGACCAAATTGTTGAAAATTAATGCCAAAAGTAAAGACAAGTCCACAAAGAATTCCACCCCTTATGGTTCTTTTCATGTCAAATTTTTGCTCTCTATAGGTTTTTGATGTTTTATTAAAAAACACATAGGTTAGGTACAAAAATATTATAGCTACAACAGACCTTGCAGCTGTAAAAGTAAAGGGTCCTATGTGTTCCATGCCCTGGGCTTGTGCCACAAAGGCAAGTCCCCAAATTATTGATGTGATAAATAACATTATTGAAGCTTTTAATTCTTTACCCATTAAAACACCACCCAAAAAAACACCAATCCAGCGTTATCAACTAAATTGATGCTATTATTTTATAATTTAATAATATCATAATTTATCCCGAAAAAACAGTGATGTGTTAAGTATATTTTCCTCTTATCTTTAATTATTTAGATTAGACCTTTTGCAAATCTCATGTATAATTAAGGTAGAGGTGAAATATGATTAAATTTAATTTGTATAAAGAAGGGGGACTCAAAGTCCACTTTGTAAAAAAAGATGGGGAACTTCCAGAAGAGATTAAGGAATATCTTGAAAAGAAAAAATTTTCATATAAGTTTAAGGAATCTCTTTATCTTCCTAGTTTTCTTGAAGAATCAGAAATTTTTATGGGCCTAGGAGAAGATGAACTTGACCTAGAAGATGTGAGAAATCTTTTCTTTGAGCTTGGAAATATTTTAAGAGACAATGAAGAACATGAAGTTGAGATTAAAATGCCAGACCTTGGTATGTGCAACAGAAAAACTATTATGGCAGCCTACGAAGGTCTTCGCCAAGGTGAATATGAATTCACTAAAAAAACTGATGTTAAAGAAAAAAAGGCTGACTTTGAACTTACAGTGAACTACTCTGCCTTTAAGGGACCTGAAGAAAAACTTCGTGCCGGCCTAGATAAAATGGAAAATATTATGGATGGAGTTTTCCTTGCAAGAGACCTTGTAAATGAAAGGGCCAATATAATTTATCCAGAGAGCCTTGCTAATATTGCAGTAGAAAAATTAGAAAAGCTTGGCGTAAAGGTAAGGGTTTATGAAGAAGATGAAATCGAAAAAATTGGCATGAAGGCCTTTTTAAGAGTGGCAGCAGGCGCAAGTAACCGTCCAAGACTTATTGTAATGGAATATAAAAATGCTGAGGCAGAAAAAATTGCCCTAGTTGGCAAGGGACTAACTTACGATTCTGGTGGCTACAACATAAAAACACCTGCCGGCATGAACTATATGCACTGCGACATGGGTGGTGCAGGCACAGTTATTGGTACAATCTATGCCCTTGCAAAGAACAAGGCCAAGGTAAATGTTGTGGGAGTAGTTGCCGCTTGCGAAAATATGATTTCAGGCGCATCTTACAAGTCTGGCGATGTAATTGACTCCATGAAGGGGCTTACAATTGAAGTGGCAAACACTGACGCCGAAGGAAGAATTACCCTTGCCGATGCAGTCCACTATGCCACAAATGATCTTGGTGCAGAAAAAATAATTGACCTTGCTACGCTTACTGGCGCAGTTACAATTGCCCTTGGAGAAGTTTACACAGGTGCTGTTACAAATAACCAAGACTTCTACAAGGAAGTCCTTAAAGCTGGAAAATTATCTGGTGAAAAAATTTGGGTCTTCCCTTATGATGAGGACTACAAAAAATTAAACAAGTCAGAAGTTGCAGATATAAAGAACACTTCAGGTAGAGATGCAGGCTCTGTTACAGCAGGACTATTTGTTGGCGAATTTGTAAAAGAAGGCACGCCTTGGGTCCACCTAGACATAGCAGCAACAGCCTATAGAAATAAAAAATCAGGCTACCTTCCAAAGAATGCAACGGGAATTCATGTAAAGACATTAAACAACCTACTGGACCCAACAGATTGCTAAAATTTTACCACAACCACTGGCTAAGGCTAGTGGTTTTTTCAATTAAAAAACTCTGCCAGGTAAGGGTCCCGACAGAGTTTTTAAAAATTTAGTCTTGTTTGCAATAAAAAATCTGCTAGAGATTTCTCTCTAACAGATTTATTTTTTATAGGAAAACTCCGCCGTATGCAACAAATAGTGGTGCAAATACAAGGGATACAACAGTAATAAGTTTAATTAGAATATTAAGAGAAGGTCCTGATGTATCTTTGAATGGGTCACCAACAGTATCTCCAGTTACAGCTGCCTTGTGAGCTTCTGAACCCTTGCCACCGTGTGCTCCACCTTCAATGTATTTCTTTGCATTGTCCCAAGCTCCACCAGCGTTTGACATAAAGATTGCCATTAGTACGCCTGTTACAAGAGCTCCTGCTTGAAGTCCACCTAGGGCTTCTGTTCCAAGTAGTATTCCTACTAGTACTGGAACTATTACTGCTATAAGTCCTGGTATAATCATTTGCTTTAGGGCTGCTCCTGTTGAGATGTCTACACATCTTGCATAGTCAGGAGTTCCTGTGCCTTCCATGATGCCAGGTATTTCTTTAAATTGTCTTCTTACTTCGTCGATCATTTCTGATGCTGCATTACCTACTGCTGACATTGTTAGTGCAGAGAAGGCAAATGGTAGCATACCACCAACGAATGTTGCAGCTATAACTTCTGGCTTAGAAATATCAATTCCACTTAGTCCAGTTGCGTTGATATAAGAAACGAAAAGTGCAAGGGCAGTAAGTGCTGCTGATCCAATTGCAAATCCCTTTCCTATTGCTGCTGTTGTATTACCAACAGAGTCAAGTGAGTCTGTGATTTCACGAACGTCTTCTGGTAGGTCGCACATTTCTGCAATACCACCAGCGTTATCAGCGATTGGTCCGTAAGCATCTACGGCAATTGTCATACCAGTTGTTGAAAGCATACCAACAGCTGCTAGTGAAATTCCGTAAAGTCCAATAACTGGATCTGCGCTTCCGCCAGCTCCAAGGAAGGATGCTATAATTCCAATAGCGATAACAATAATTGGTCCAACTGTTGACATCATACCAACAGAAAGTCCAGCAATAATATTTGTAGAAGCTCCAGTTTGTGATTCTGCACCAATTCTCTTTACTGGTGCATAGTCATCAGCTGTGTAATATTCTGTGAATTTAGAAATAATTAGACCAACTGCAATACCAATAATTACTGGTGCAAAAGGTGCAAAGCTTCCGAAAATTACATTTGATAAAATAGCTGAAGCAACCATAGTAACAGCTGCTGCTACATATTCTCCTGCGTTAAGAGCCTTTTGTGGGTTCTTGTCTCCCTTTACAAAGAAAGCTGCTACAATTGATGCTAAAATACCAACTGTTGCAACAAGAAGACCAAATTTAACTCCATCTTCTCCATAAGCTACTACTCCAAGAGTGATAACTGATAGAAGAGCTCCTACATAAGATTCAAATAAGTCAGCGCCCATTCCAGCTACGTCCCCAACGTTATCTCCTACGTTATCAGCAATAACTGCAGGGTTTCTTGGGTCGTCTTCTGGGATACCAGCTTCAACCTTACCTACAAGGTCAGCTCCAACGTCGGCTGCCTTAGTGTAGATACCTCCACCTACTCTTGCGAAAAGTGCAATAGAAGATGCTCCAAGTGAAAATCCTGTAATAATTTCAGTTTGTCCATCTGTAAAGAAGTATGCGCAAGTAATACCAATGATTCCTAGACCAACAACGCACATTCCCATTACAACTCCACCTGAAAAGGCAACGTCAAGTGCTTTACCTAGTCCACCCTTCCATGCTGCATTAGTTGTTCTAACATTTGCCTTTGTGGCAACTTTCATACCAACATAACCAGCAGCTACTGAAAAGATAGCTCCAACAACGAAACAAATAGCAGTTGGAATTGATTTAAGTCCTACTGCCAAGATAATTGCAAGTACAATGACAAAAACAACAAGAGCCTTATATTCCCTTGTTAAAAATGCCATAGCTCCTTCTGAAATGTAAGAAGAAATTTCCTTCATTCTTTCATTTCCGGCATCTTGTTTTGACACAAAGCTTGCCTTGTAAAAAGCAAATAGTAGTGCCAAAACGCCGACTATAGGAGCTAAATATAAAGTATTCATTATAATCCTCCTTAAATTTTAATTGCAAGTATTTATAAAATGGCTGCTAATAAAAATACAATTGCAATAAAGACCACTACAGGAAGTAGAAAAAATATCATTTCTATTCCCTCCCTAATTTTAATTAAATTGCAGCTAAAATAATAAGTGCAAGTGCAAAAACGATGCTTGAAATCATTACAATTTTATTTTGGATGTCTTTTTTACTAGAACCTTTATGTGAGCCCCACATAGTAGTTTCTTCACCTTGAAGAGTTCCAAGACCAGCTTGATCTGATTCCATTTGTGCCACTACAGCTATTATAATAATGCTTGAAATAATAATTATAATAGATAATAAAGTTTGCAAACAACTACCTCCCTTAAATTTCTATAACATATAAATTCTAACACAGCAAGCCATTCTTATCAACGAATTTATACGATTTTTGACGATTTTTGGCAATTTTTTAAGAGCTTAGCTCATTTTTTAGAGAATTTTCAATTAAATCTTCCCTATCTTGCATTGCAAGAAGAGTTTTTTCTATTAATTCATCAAGTTCCCAGCCTAAATTTTCTGCTCCTTTTTTTATAACATCACGAGAACAGCCTTCAGCAAATTTTTTGTCCTTAAATTTTTTCTTCACACTTTTTAAATTCATGTCCTTGGTGCTCTTAGAGGGTCTCATAAGAGATGCAGCGTAGATTAAACCTGTAAGCTCATCTACTGCAAAAAGGACCTTCTCCATAAAAAGCTCTGGCTCAACGCTTGAACAAAGACCGTGACCGTGAGATAAAATTGCGTGGACTAGTTCATCACTTCCACCTGCTCCCTTTAAAATTTCTGGGGTATTTTTCAAATGCTCTTCAGGATATTTTTCATAATCAACATCGTGAAGGAGGCCTGCCATTTTCCAAAAGTCCACATTGTCCTTGTCAAATTCTTCTGCAAAATATCCCATTACACTTTCAAGAGTTAGGGCATGTCTTATGTGAAAGTCTTCCTTGTTGTATTCCTTTAAAAGTTTTAGGCCATCTTCTCTACTTATTCCACTATTCATATCGCCACTTCCTTTTTACCTATATTATCACAATAATTTTTGAATTTCACTTTTTTCTACTTGTGTTATAATGAATATAAGAATGCAATGATTACGGAGGTTTTTATGAAAAAAAATGTTGGCATAATGGGATTTGGAAGAATTGGCAGAGATGCTCTTAGAATTTGGGCTCTAAGAGATGATTGTAACTTCGAAGTTACTCATGTAGCCGTTAGAAACTTAGACAAAACTTTAAAGGAAAGAACTCACCTATTTAAATTTGATTCTATTTATAGAAGATTCCCTGGCGAAATTGAATTTACTGATGACGGAATGATTATCAATGGAAAGAAAGTTACTTTTGTTGAATCAAAAACTCCAGACCAAATGAATTGGAAGGAACTTGGCGTTGACATTGTTATTGACTCTTCAGGTGCCTTCAAAGATGAAGACAAGGCTAGAGGACATCTAACAAGTGGAGCAAAAAAAGTTGTCTTAACTTCTCCAGGCAAGGGCGACATGCTTACTGTTGTAATGGGAGTTAACGACGACAAGTATGATCCAGCTGCCCACGACATTATTTCCAACGCATCCTGTACTACAAACTGTCTTGCTCCAGTTACAAAAGTTATTTTAGAAAACTTTGGCATCAAGAAGGGACTTATGTCCACAGTTCACGCCTACACTAATGACCAAAATATTCACGATGGCGTTCACAAAAAGGACATGCGTCGTGCAAGAATGGGTGCTGAAAATATTATTCCTACTTCAACTGGTGCAGCTAAGGCTGTTGGAAAAGTTATTCCAGAAGTTGACGGAATTTTAACTGGCTTTGCCCTAAGAGTTCCTGTTCCAACTGGCTCTCTTGTTGATGTTACTTTTGAACTTGAAAAGGAAGCTACTGTTGAAGAAATCAATGCAGCAATGAAAAAGGCAGCTGAAAATGAATTAAAGGGCATCCTTGAATATTCTGAAGACGAACTTGTTTCATCTGACATCATAGGCAACACTCACTCTTCTATTTTCGATTCACTTCTTACAACAGTTAACGGAAAAATGGTTAAATTAATTTCTTGGTACGACAACGAATGGGGTTACACTGAAAGAGTTATTGATTTGACAGAAAAAATTGCAGAATCTCTATAATTTTTAAAAAGGCTTGCTGGAGCCAGCCTTTTATTTTAAAAGGAGCCAAAGTTTTTACACTCTGGCTCCTTTTTTTAGTCTTTAATAACTGTTCCATGATTTCTAGGATTATTTGTGTTTAAAATTTTTATGGTAATATTTTTTTCTTCAACGGGCCTTATGGCATCGCCTTGGTAGACCTGGGCCCCCTTATCTATTATTTCCTTTAGCTCCTTAAAATTTAGCTTGTCAATTGTCTTTGCATCAGGATCCTTATTGGGGTCTGATGTCATTATTCCATTTACATCAGTCCAGTTTTCGTAGACCTTGGAGTCCAGCGCGTAGGCTATAAGGCTTCCTGTGTAGTCGCTGCCGCCCCTTGTGAAAGTTACAATGTCGCCATTGTTGTCGCTGCCATAAAATCCCGGTACCACTGCCTTTTGGTTGTCGCCAATGTGGATTCTTATTGACTCTCTTGATTTTTTTAAATCAACTTGACCTTCCTCGTCAAAAATTATTATGTCCTTGGCGTCTATAAAGTCGTAATCTAAATATTTTGACAAAAGTTTTGCATTTAAAAACTCGCCCCTGCTGACGATGAAGTCCTTGTTATTTGAATTTTTTATCTGGTCAAAGACAAATTTTAGTTCATCGTCCCAAAATTCTTCAAGTTTCAAATCCACTGCAATGTCAGAAAATCTTTTTTCAATTTTTTCCAGTTGGGTGTCCCTATAGGCTCTTTGGGCAGCAAGCTCTTCTTCAAGAGACTTTATAATTTTTTCAAGGTTCTCAATTTTTGAATTTTTATCAGATAGAGAAATTAATTCATCTGTGACCTTTGTGTCTTCTTTAAATCTTCTTCCCGGTGCAGAAACTACAATTACATCTCTGTCTTCCTTGGAGAAAATAATTTTTTTCACCTTGGCAAATTGTCCCGCGTCCTTTAAGGAGCTGCCGCCAAACTTTGAAACAGACTTGCCTTCTATTGTTTCAATGGCAAAAGGTGTCTCTTGATATACGCAGTAGTTTAGCCAGTTGGAGAAGAACAAGTTTCCTGCAGACCTCCACCTAATTTTTATTTCCTTCTTAGGGTCATTGTCCTCATAATAATTTTGTGGTGGGGCAATTTTCTTGCCCTGAGAAATATCTCTAATGTATTCACTGTGTAGGGTGTCCTTGTCATATTCCCAGTGACCAAAGTTAAATACAAAGCGGTTGTCCTTTGTAGTGGCAAGGGAAACTCCAGTGTCAGGTCTTGCTGCAAGGACTTCTAAGTCTTCTATGTCCTCTAGGTCTTCTGCCTTAACATAAGTGTGCCTTGATGTTGGAACTAAAAATGTGTCGTCAAAACCCTTGACGATTTTATTGTCCTTTAGCTTGTCAAATTCAAAGACGCCAAATATTTTTCCATCAGACACCTTGTGGTCAATCTTGTAATAGTGATAGAGGGCTGCTTGGGCTGACCAGCATATAAACATTGTGGAGTAGACATTTTCCTTGGCAAATTCAAAAATTGTCTTTAGTTCGTCCCAATATTTAATTTCTTCATAGGCAATAGTTTCAATTGGGGCTCCAGTTATTATCATTGCGTCGTACTTCTTGTGCTTAATATCTTCATAGGTTTTGTAGAAGGCTCTTAGTCTTTTTAAATCGCTATTTGTTGGATTGTAGGACTCCATTCTCACAAGGTCAATATTTATTTGAAGGGCTGTGTTAGATAACATTCTCAAAAGTTGAAGCTCTGTCTCTTCCTTTTTAGGCATTAAATTTACAATTGCAATGCTAAGGGGTCTTATGTCCTGCTCCTTGGCAGATGAATCTCTCATTGTAAAAATATTTTCTCTCTCTAAAACTTCTTCAACTATTAAATCTTTAGGTATTATTAAGGGCATTTTTTATTCCTCTCTTCTATAAAATTTGTACTTGTGAGTAATTTTAAATTTTTAGGCTTTATAAAATAAAAAAAGCTCCCGTCCCATAAGGACGAAAGCTTCGTGTTACCACCTTAATTCTCCCTTATCTCGCAATAAGGGACTCTTCAAGTACTAGCATACTCTATCGCTATAACGGGCGAGCCCGTACTCATCTAAATATCGACAAGCACTCGAGAAAGACCATGTTCACTTATTTTTCTTCTACTTCTTTCACCAAACGAAGCTCTCTGTAATCAGTCCAACAAGTTACTCTTCTCTCTGTTGAGTTTAAATTTTATACTATGATAGCATCTAATATTATTTATGTCAAATAATTTTATTTTGCTTATGGATTTAAAATTTTTCAAGTAGCCCAAAATTTTTTCAGGGTCAAAATTTTTACCATGAATAAATTTTGAGACCAAGAACTTCTTATAAAAGTCAAAAAAAGAGAGACCGCAGCCTCTCTTAATAGTATAGTTAGATTTTTTACTTTAAGCTTCCTTTTTAATTACATCAATTATAGAACCATCTCTGTATTCTACAACTGCAACTACTTCATCAGAGAACTTAATTTCTTCAGGTTTACCTGTAAGTTTTTCTGCCATTTGTTGCAATTCTTTGATGTCTTTAATTTCAAGTCCAGCTTCTTCAAATTTTTCAATTAGGTCTTTTCTCTTTGGATTTACAGCAATGCCGTAGTCTGTACATACTACATCAACGGATTCGCCAGGTGTACAAACTGTTGTAACCTTATCCATGATAATTGGATTTCTTGACCTTACAAGTGGTGCAAGGATAAGTGACATCTTTGCTCCAGGTGCAGTGTCTTGGTGTCCACCAACTGCTTGGTTGATTACTCCATCTGATCTTGTCATTACATTGACATTGAAGTCTGTGTCGATTTCAAGTGCGCCAAGTAGTACAAAGTCAAGAGTGTTAACTGCTGGTGTTGGGTTGTTTGGATTTGCATAAGATGATGCTGTTTGTTCAAAGTGCTTTGGATTTTCGCGAATTGATCTTACTGCATCAAGGTCAAAGGATTGTGTATCGTAAATACCATCAATTAGACCTTCTTCAAGCATTGTCACCATATATCCAGTGATTCCACCAAGTGCCATTGAAGCTTTTATATTGTCCTTCTTCATTTCTTCACGAAGAAGTTTTGCCACTGCAAGTGTTGAACCTGCAGCTCCAGTTTGGAATCTAAAGCCATCTTTATAAAGTCCAGATGCCTTAATTGCCTTTACAGCATTATTGGCAATCAATAAATCTCTTGGGTTGTCATTAAATCTAATTGAGCCAGAAACAATCCCCTTAGGGTCCCCTATTGCGTCAACTTCAACTACATAATCAACATACATCATGCCAATTGATGCAGGAATGTTAGGGAAAGGTACAAGATTATCTGTGATTGCAATTACGCAGTCAGCATACTGAGCGTCAACTATGGCATAGCCTAGTGAGCCACAAGCAGCTTTTCCTTCTCTACCATTCATGTTGCCGTATTCGTCACAAGATGGTGCAGCTAAAAAGGCTACATCAATGTGAAGTTCGCCATCTTCAATAGCTCTTGCACGGCCACCGTGAGAACGAATTATACATGGTTTTTTAAGGATTCCTTGTGAGATTTTTTCTCCAAGTTCTCCCCTAAGTCCTGATGATTGAATGCCAGTGATTACACCTTTTTCAATTAGCGGAATTAGTTTGTCGTGGCAAGGTGATAGTGATGATGGAGCAAGAGTTAGGTCCTTAATGCCCATATCAGCAATAACTTGCATAACCATATTTACAACATAGTCACCATTTCTTAGGTGGTGGTGGAAGGAAATTGTCATTCCATCCTTAAGTCCACTTTTCTTTACAGCTTCTTCAATAGAGCCTAAAAGTTTACTTTCGTCTCTTCTTCCATATCTAATTTTGGGAGAAGCCTTTCTATCAGTTCTAAGATATTTGCCTTCGCCTTTAAAAGGAACAAGTTCGCCAATGCCTTCGAGGTATTCAGGGATATCTCTTCCTACTGCATTTTTATTATAGTTCATCAATATCCTCCTTCTTTAGCACTCCACTTGCTACTGCAAGGTCAAGAACTCTTTGTGCACCAGCAATAACTGGATAGTCAACCATTTTTCCGTCAACTGTAATAACTCCAGAGCCCTTTCTTTCAGCTTCCTTTGAACCTGCTATAATTCTTAGTGACTTAGTAATGTCTTTTTCAGTTGGTGTGTAAACTTCATTTACAACAGCAATCTGTTTAGGGTGAATAACAGACTTGCCATCAAAGCCAAGGTCCTTAATAAATTGAACTTCTTCTCTAAAGGCATCCATGTCGCTTAAGTTTGTGTTAACTGTATCGAAACAAGCAATGCCTGCATTTCTTGCTGCAAGTACAATTTGACTTCTTGCTGCAAAAAGTTCCCAACCATGTTTAGACCTTTGTGTCTTTAAATTTGTAACATAGTCGGCAGCTCCAAGGGCAATACCCATCATTCTAGGTGATGCCTTTGCAATGTCAACTGCATTAATTACACCAGTTGGAGATTCAATGGCAGCCATCATAAGAGTTCTTCCTTGGCATCCCATTTCTTCTTCTACTTCTGTAATAATTTCGTCTACATCTTTTACATCTTGTGCAGTTTCTGATTTTGGTAATCTAATTACATCTACTCCAGCTTTAACCACTGCCTTAATATCTTCACGTCCAAAAGGTGTGTCAAGGGCATTTATTCTTACAACAACTTCAGTTTTTCCGTAGTCTAAAGTTTTAAGTGCATTGTAAACTAAAAATCTTGCCGCATCTTTTTGATTGATACTCGTTGCATCTTCAAGGTCGATCATAATTGAATCAGGGCCATAAATATGAGCATCAGTGATGTTAGCAGGGTTGTTACCTGGAAGAAACATCATTGTTCTTCTTAATCTCTCTTTCAAAATATCAGCTCCAATTATATTCTGTACTTTCAGCTGCTCTAAAGCATGCTGCTTCTACTCTTGCTTTAATAGTGTAGTCCAAGGCTCCCTTGTCTACAGCAGTAACTTTTGCATTTTCTACCTTTAATTCTTCTAAGGTATCTCTAATAACTTTTTCAATTTGTTTGCCAAATTGTTTTTTCACTGAACTTTCAAGTTCAATGGAAATGCCTTCGCCGTTGTCAACTGTTATTAAAATATCATTTGACTCAAGAGTTCCAGCCATTGCTTCTTTTTTTAGTTTCAAAAATATCCCTCCTACTACATGAGCGTTCCAAAGAGTATTGATCCTATAACAAGTATAATACCTCCGCCAAGTCTTGATGAAAGTTGTGCATAAGAAATTAAATCCATTCTGTCAGCTGCTCCAAGAACTGCCAAGTCTCCAGATCCACCTCTGTTTGCCATACAAAGTCCTGCAGTAACAGCAGAGTCAACAAAGAAGAATCCTACAAGGTGTCCAACAAGTCCTGAACCAATAACAGCACCAACAACAATTAAAAATGACATAACAACATTTCCAAAAGTGATAGCGTCTCTTAGTTCAACTAAGTCAGTTTCAACACCAACCCCAACCATAATTAAGATTACAATGTTTTTTGTGAAGAAAGATTGAACTTCCTTAGCAGCTTGTCTAAGTGGTCCAGGAACAATTCCAAGTCCATTAGCAAGAGCAACAATAATAATCATAAAAGCAAAGGGATGAATTGGCACTGAAGGAACTAGTGGATCCCAAACTTTATCTGCGATTAGTCTTCCTAGTTGGTAGAAAGTAAGAGCCATTAAAATTGCTCCAGCGTAGTCCTTTAATTGTGTAGTGAACTTTTCTTCATTTTGTTCAATTTCAGGAGCTGATCTCATAAGAGTTTTCTTATCTCCTGTAAGGCCTGGCTTACTGCTTCCAATCTTATTTAAAATACCACCTGCAATAATAGCAAAGATATTTGCAATTGTAAGAATTGAAATAGCAAAACCATAGTAGTTTGCAGCAGCATCTCCTGTAACTCTTTCATAAATTTGACTTAGAGGAACTGCACCTGCACCGTTACCTCCACCCATTACTGGAAGAACATACTTTAAAACAGTTTCAGATGGAGAAACTCCAAAGAAAAATCCCCCAATAATGCCAAGAATGGCAGCACCTAAAACTCCACCAAGGATTGCTGGAATATATCCTGCAAAAGACTTGATCATAAGATCTCTATTAAGTCCTAGAAGTGAACCAGAGATAAGCATTATGATAAAGAAGTTTAATAGTCCCATAGGCTTTGAGTTAACAGATGAAATAAGTTCTACATATTCTTCTGGTATAACATTTAGATAAACTAAAACTGCTGTACCCAAGAAGGCAAGAACAAGTCCACCACCAACATAAGTATTCCAGATTGGAATAATCTCTCCAATTTCATATAAAATAATACCTATTGCGAACATAAGGGCAACGCCGCCCGCTAAATCTTTTGACAAAACTCCCGTGTATGTTGCTATGAAAACAATTATTGCTAAAACCAATAACATTGGAAGGTTAAGTCCAAAATATTTTTTCTTCATAGAAAAAACCTCCTTTACATTTACTTTTATAATACCCTAAAAACTCATTGTTACGCAATAAGATAAAGCCTATTTCTCGCAGTTTGCAGCAAATGTTATGTTGTAGGTCCAACAAAATTATTTTGTGACAACGCTTTTAAAATAGCAATTAATTTTGAAAAAATAAGGTCATTGCTTGCTTTTCTTTAAATTTATTAGCTTAATATATTGAATTAATTTTACTTTGAAAAACAAGAAGTACTTTAATAAAAACAGTCCTTTAAAATTAAATTTATTTAAAAAACTTTTTTACCTCATCTATAAAAACTTTAGTAGCTTGGGACTTGTATATATCTGGGATTGTTAGAATTGCAGTGTACCAAATATTTTCTTCTGTCCCAGATAAATTAAAGCTGTCATAATTTTTATCTTGGCTAAAGATGTTTAAATAGTCCTTGGGTATTATAGTAATCCCCATTCCATTGGCAGCAAGTCTTTTTGCAGTTTCAAAGTTTTTTGTAGTAAAGACGACATCTGGGCTTATACCATAAGATTTTATCGTTCTGTCTTGAACTTTTCTTATGCCCTTATTAATATCTAGAAGAATAAATTTTTCTCCCTCAAGATCTCTCAAATCCACATAACTTTTTCCATCTTTAACTTTTATTTTGTATGAATCTTTTAAATAAGCTTTTGGAGTTACTAAGAGAAATTCGTCTTCCTTGAGGATTTCATAATTTATTTTCTCATTCATTTCCTTTTTATGAACATGAGTAAGTGCAAAATCAACATTTCCACCTAGTACCAAGTTTTCAAGTACTCTTGTGTTCTCTTCTCTAATAATAATTTCGATATTCGGATAATTTTTGTTAAAATCTGGTAGAACATTGGGTAGAATATTCATTCCCATATATCTGGCAATGCCTATGACTAGCCTCCCTGCCTTTAATTCATTTATGTGAGTTATTTCAGACTTGAAGTCACTGTAAATATCGAGGATTTCCTTTGCCATAAGATAATATTTTTCTCCTGCATAGGTTAATTTCATTCCCCTTGGTTCCCGAATAAATAAATGAGTGCCTAATTCTCTTTCTATCCTTTGAAGAGATTGACTAAGACTTGGCTGGGCAATAAAAAGCTCCTCTGCCGCCTTGGAAATTGACTTAGTGTCAGCTATAGTTTTAATATAAAGTAATTCTCTATCGTTCATAATCCACTCCCATAGTTAAAAACTATATGACCTATTTTTAATTCATATTTGTTATATAGCCTCTTTAGTACGATAATATTTTATATATATGAAGACTTTATGTCAATTACATAACGGGAGGTAAATTATGTTATCATTAGTAGGTTTTTTATTAGTTTTAGCAATTATAGTTTTGCTATTAAAAGGAAAGATGAGTCCCATTGTTGTTCTTGTTTTGGTTCCTAGTTTAGCTGCTCTTTTAATTGGAACTAATATTGCCGATCTTAAAGAAATGATTGGCGAAGGTATGAAAACAGTTTCTAACAACTCTATTTTATTTATTTTCTCCATTATATTCTTCTGCATTATGAGTGATGTTGGAGTATTTGATGTCATAGTAGATAAACTTGTTGCTATGGCGGGAGAAAATGTTATTGCAATCACAGTTGCAACAGGAATAATAGGTATAATAGCTCACCTTGACGGTGCTACAGCAACAACTGTACTTATTACTATCCCAACAATGTATCCTATATACAAGAGAATGGGAATAAGACCTCAAGTTTTACTTTGTTTAACTGCTTGTTCCATGGGTGTTATGAACCTTTTACCATGGGGTGGACCTGTCGCAAGAGCTGCAACAGTTCTTGGTGTTGATGCAACTGGACTTTGGTTAAAATTAATACCAATTCAAATCTTTGGTATAGTTTCTACAATAACTTTGGCTGTTATCCTCGGTACCATAGAGAAGAAAAGAGGGGCAGGAACAACTTTGAAGATTGACTCTTCAGTTGTTGAAAAGACTAAAGAAGAACTTGACCCAAGATTTAAGAAGCTTCTCCCATTAAATATTATTTTAACTATTGCTGTAATTGGTCTTTTAATGGTCGATGTCCTTCAATCTTACTATGTATTTATGATTGGGCTATCTCTTGCTCTTTGCATTAACTATCCTAGTCTTAAGGCACAGAATGAAAAAATTAAGGAGCACGCTGCATCTGCTTTAACTATCTCCGCAACAATTTTATCAGCAGGTATTATGGTCGGTATAATGGACGGAACTGGAATGATTGAAGCAATGGCAATTACTCTTACAAATATTATTCCTAGTGCCCTTGGCAGATTTACTCACCTAATCTTTGGATTCCTAGCACTTCCTATGGGAATGTTAGTAGGTACTGATGCATACTTCTTTGGACTAATGCCACCAATTATTGAAGTTGGAAAGGCTTTTGGCGTAGAAGGAATAAACACAGCTATGGCTATGTTAATTGGAAAGAACGTATCCCTAATGATATCTCCACTTGTTCCTGCAACTTATCTTGCACTTGGACTAGTTGAAGATCTAGAATTAAAGGACCACATCAAGTTCTCTTTCAAATATCTATACCCTGTATCCGTTTTAATGGTTATAGCTGGTCTAGTATTTGGAATAATACATCTATAAAGTTAAGATTAAAAGCCGGCTTAGAGCCGGTTTTTTTGTACCCTTCTTTTCTATTATCTTGCTTTTCTATATGGGAATTCTTTTTGGTTTTACAATTCATGCTTTTTTTATAATTAATAAACATTTCATAACACAAATCCTTTTTCATTGACAATAAAAAAAGAGCAAGCTTTTAATAATAATCCCAAGAGTTAGATTTAAAAACTAACTCTTGGAGGTCAGTTAACCTTGCCTGCTCTCATAATTTATAGAGACTTGTCTAAAAATTCTTTTACCTTTTCTATAAATTCAATGTAATTTACTTTTACGTAATCTTTTTTATTATAACTTGATATTAAATCGCCTGTTATAAATCCATTTTCTATAGTGGCTCTAACAGCTTTCTTTAATTTTACACCAAATTCTTCTAATTCTTTATTTCCATCAAGTTGGCCCCTCTTTTCAATGCCAGACGCCCAAGTAAATATTAGTGCAACTGAGTTTGTGGAAGTGATCTCACCCTCTTGATACCTTCTGTAGTGATCCGTTACTGTTCCATGTGCTGCTTCATATAGATAAGTTCCATTTCCAATTATCGAAGATTCCATCAGTGATAGTGATCCATAAACTGCAGAAATCATATCACTCATTACATCGCCGTCATAATTTTTTAGAGTCCAAAGAATGTTACCCTTTGATTTCATTATTTGTGCTATGGCATTATCGATTAAGTAATAATTGTAAACTAATCCATTCTTTTCGAATTCTTTTCTATATTCTTCAAAAGTTTCGTTAAATATTTCTTTAAAAACAGAATCATAACCTGGAACTACTGTGTCCTTAGTTGAAAAAATTAAATTCATCTTTTTTTCAAGTGCATATTTAAAACACTCATGTGCAAAATATTTTATTGACTCAACTTTGTTATATTGAGTTAAAAATATTGCATCGTAATCCGGTTTATATGAATATTTATTTTCTCCATTAATTGAAACATTTAATTCTTCGCCTTTTTTTAGGCTAAAAGATTTTGAAACATAAATATCTCCAAAGGAATGCCTTGCTATTGCTATTGGTTCCTTCCATGTTGGGATTAAAATGTCCAAACAATCAAAGGTAATAGGTTCTCTAAACATTACTCCGTCAAGATATGCTCTTATTGTAGCATTTGGCGATGGATAGATTTTTTTTAGGTCAAATTCCTTTACTCTGTCTTCGTTGGCTGTTATAGTAGCACACTTAACGCCTACCTTGTGTTTTTCTACAGCCTTTGCTGAATCAAGTGTAACCTCGTCATCAGTGTCATTTCTATTTTCCATTGATAAATCATAGTAGTCAACTTTTAAATCAATGTAGGGTTCAAGTAATTCTTTTTTTATATCTTTCCAGATGACCCTAGTCATCTCATCTCCATCCATTTCAACTATTGGATTTTCCATTTTAATTTTTTCCAAAATATTCACCTCTTGTAAAAATTCTATCAAAACACCCCTTATAAAACTAATATTAAAAAACAAGTGTAGGTATAGAGTATGCCTATATGTATTTTTATTCCTTTGTAAATTTTCCTTCTTCATCAAATACTACAAGTTATTCCATTTCTATTTTGGGTTGTTATTTTCTTGAAAATATTTTTCTCTTTTTTTGTATTTATTAGCTTATTTTGTGGCATAAGTTTCTTAAATCACTTATACTAATATCTGGGCTTTAGTGTTTATTTTTCTATTAATGCCCTTGAGTCTGGTAAAATAATTATTTACATAAATAAGATAAATTTTAAGGAGAATTTAATGAAAAAATTTTGTAAAATCTTTTCTGTCATTTTGTTGGCGACAAGTCTTTTGATTCCAAGTTCAGTCCTGGCATCTGAAAGAAATGATAAAATTGATGCTTTAAAAAGTTCTGGCGTGGTGAAGGGTTATCCTGATGGAAGTCTTGGTCTAGATAAAAACATTACTCGTGCAGAAATTGCTGTTGTCCTTACGCAAATAAAGGGCGTAAATGCCAAGGCTAGTGGCAAGCAAGTTTTTAAGGACCTAGACATGGATCATTGGGCTAGGTCCTATGTTGAAGCTGCCTGTCAAATAAAAAATCCACAAGGCATTCCTGCCCTTGCTGGCTATCCTGACGGAAGTTTTAAAGCTTCTAATAATATTACCTATGCTGAAATTCTAAAAATTTTAGTTGCTGCCAACAAAGCTGACTTGACAAGTTCTGATGTGGATAAGGCAACATGGCCATCTTCATGGATAAATTGGGCAAATTCCATGGGAATTATTGGACCAAATAGTGGCATTGGAAATTTTAATCCCAATGATTATGCTCCTCGTGGCGATGTATTCGTCATGATTTTTAATTCTTTATCAAATGAAGGCAAGCCTTCACAGTTAAATTCCTTGGAAAATTCTAAAAAGAATGCAAAGGAAACAATTGAAATAGACTTACCTGGATATATTGGCACAAATCCATCAGAAAATCCTAATCCTGTTACTAATAATGCTGAAAATAAAAAAACTGCGGGAAAAAGCAATATGGAAATAATAAATTCCTTTAACAATGGCGAAAGTTTTAACCACGATAGATTTCATCAAGAGTTTTTGGCTCTGGTAAATGCAGACCGTCAAAAATTAGGTCTCAATCCTCTTAGCTGGGCTGATGACTTAGATAGGGGATGCATTGCTCGTTCTGAAGAGCTGGCAAAATATGGTTCCATTACTGTCAACGGAAGGAGTCATGTTCGCTTAGATGGAAGCAAGTGGGACACAGCTGTCGACTATTTAGAGTCCCAGCTTAAAACAACTACTCGTGGAGAAAATCTCGCCAATCTGGCTTATTCCTATAGCGGCGATGAAATGATGGCAGATCTTAATAAAATATTGACTGATGAAAGGGCTATGGCAGAAAAGTTTTATACAAATTGGTGGAATTCTCCAGGTCATCGAGACAATATGATGGATCCCAACTATACTTGTCTAAGTGTTCAAGTCCGAGCAAGCAATAATATAAGAAAGGGCGGCCTTGGTAAAAATAGCTACTTTATTGTTGGGACAACTCTTTTTAGGGGAGACTATAGGGACTATGGCAAGAAAAATGACTTTGGCGATGACAATGGCTTTGGGAACTTTAACGGCTTTGATGGCTTTGGAAATAGTAAATACTATATAGAACATTGATAAAACAACCCCCAAGATTATGTTTATTATAATCTTTGGGGGTTGTTTTATTCTCATTCACTTTTTAAAATTTCTCTTACTTTTTCCTTTAACTCATCTAGGCTGTGCCTTTCTTCCTTGATGCAGGTTCTTGCTATGTCCTCGCATATTATGCACTTTCTCTCAGGAAGATTTAAGCTTGACCTTGATATTTGTTTAAAGTCCCTGTCGTAGATGTCTATGTCGAGAAGTCTTCCGCCAAGGCTCTCTTCTTCAAGCTCAATCATTTTTTCCTTTATAAATTTTCCTTCATCATCAATGACTGCAAGGTATTCCATTCCAGTTTTTAGGTTTTGATATTCTTCAAATATAATTTTTATTTCATTTTCTTCTAAAATTTTTTGAATCTTTTTTATATATTTTTCATGAAAAGACAATGCCTCATGAAAATTTTTTTCTTCGCCAGGAATATTTAGCATAAAGGATAGGACTGGCAAGTCATATTTTTCCGTCAAAGCTTTTATCTTGTAATATCTCTCTTCCTTTGCCTCAAGCATTTCTCTCATGGCAATAATTTTAGAGTCTTTCATTTATTATCCTCTGCCCTTCCTCTGATTTTAGTGCCACAATTGTGGCATCAGCCAAGTACTTATAGGCTTCTTCAAATTTTCTCTCTTTTAAAAGTTTTCTAACTCTTGATGCAGAAATTACTTGGCCGCCGCTTTCTATCCTAGGAATTTCTACCAGCTCAACTCCATAATTTGGCAAGATTTTTTTCATTGTGTCATTGTAATTTTTTGTCACCAGGTCTTTATCTTCTGTGCCCACAAATCTTTTTTTTATGTTTAGGGCTTTTACAAAGTAGCTTCCAAAAATTTTTGTGTCAAGTTCTGAATAAGCCTTTAAAACTGTCTTTTCGTCCTTGTAAAAATAGGTTGGGAAGGTGTTTTTTGAAATGATGTAGTCGTTGCCCCTGTGAAGAATTACATTGTCAAACTTTGAAACTTCTTCTGCCACGATTTTATATCGAAATTCATAGGGAAAAGTTGACCCATCTTCTTCCACCATAAAGACGTGGAGGAGGTCTGTCATTTTTCTCGCCTCTTCAATTAAGTAGAGGTGACCCTTGGTCATGGGGTTGGCGTTTATTACTATTGCCCCAGACTCCCTATCATCTTCCATGCTTTTTAAAATTTTATGAAGTTCTTCAATTTTATTGTCAAGGAGCGCCACATCTTCTGTCTCTTCCACAAGAGAAAAGCCGAAGTCTGAAAATATTTTTATATTTTTTGGCTTTGTGAATATAAAGAGGTGCCTTTCGCCCCTTTCATACTGATAATCTATTAGCCTTGTTATAATTGCGTTGGTTATTCCCATGCCCTGGTAGTTCTCGTCAATGGCAAAGCACTTTAATACTCTTCCAGCAGCTGAACCTGTGCCCACAATTTTGTCACCATCAAAGGCAGCAAGAGTGTAGTCCACATCCTTTTCGTAATTAATGTCAAAGCCCTTTAAAAATTTTTCAATATTCTTTTTTTCGAATTTCATCACTTGTCTGTAATCAATCAATGTAATCCTCCAATAGATAAAAATAAAGACTTAAAATTAAAAAGTCGGCACAGCCACCTGGACTTAAGTTTCTACTTTTAAAGTCTCCATTAATTTTTTCAATCTCCCTCATGCCCTCTGAAGTCATGTAAAGTTTGTTCGCAAGGACATAGTTGGCGCGGTCTTTTAAAAATTCAAGTCCTTCCAGTCCGCCCCTCTTTATAATATTTGAGTCCTCAATAAAGGTCATGTAATAATAAAGGGTGCCTGTAAGAGCGTAGTCAAAGTTCACTTCTTTTTCAGCCTTCTTCAAAAATTCTAAACCGAGAAGGGCCTTTGCAAAGCCCTCTTCAGCCTCTTCTCTTATGCCCTTAACACCGTACTTTTTAAAATTTTCTTCCCCATGACTTGTGGCAGATTTTTTATTTAATTCACCAGTAATTCCCCTGTTTAAATAAGAAACTCTAGCAATAATTTTTTCAAAGGAAAATTTTTCTTTTTTTATTTCTATGGCAGTAGCATATACCATAAGCCCCAGAGAAAAAATAATTCCTTTGTGGGTGTTGGCACCAGCTGTGGCCCTTTTCATCTTCTCCTCATAAATTACGCCAAATTTTCTGAGCTCTTTATAGTCTTCGCCTGTCGACTTTTCACCAAGCTCATAGGCAATTTTAAAGTAGTCGTGAAGAACTAAAGCTGAATTTATAAAATCTATGTAATCCATGTCCACGTGGGCACCCTGATCTATTAAAGTGACAAGCCCAGGCTTTGGGCTGAGGGACACTTCATAGATGAGCGCATAGGTGGACAGTCTCGCAATAATATCTGAATTTATCATAAAGCCTCCAATTTCATTATAATAAATAAAAAAATTTTCATCTACCCTTTATTTTTGTAGGGTCGACAGCTTTATTTTGATAAAAAATTTTTAAATTATATTTAATCAAATTTTATGCCACAAAAAAACCGAGGTCGCCCTCGGTCTTAAATTATTCTTTTTAGATTATTTATGAATATTCTAATTTGTACTTATCAAGTTTTAATATTTTCTAAAATTTTATCAAAAGATTATTTAATTTCAATCTTTTTATTTTTCTTTTCTTCAGTTTTTTTAGGAATTGTAATTTCTAGAATTCCACCTTCAAGCCTTGCAGACATATTTTCTTCGTCTATATCTTTAAAGAACATCCTTCTCATCATCTTTGATGACTTTCTTTCTCTGTGAATGTAATTTTTTTCCTTGTTTTCTTCATTAACTTCTTCATTTTTTTCAGCTGAAATTGTAAGTTTGCCTTCCTCAAAGTCTATGTCAATTTCGTCTTTAGAAAATCCAGGAAGTTCAGCCTCAACTTTGTAGTCCTTGTCTTCGTCAATAACATCAACCTTAAAAGTAGCAGCTCTCATTGCCCTTTGAGGTGTGAAGTCGTCGTTAAAGAAAGAATCTATCATGTCATAAAAATCATCAAATCTTGTATCTCTCAAATTATTTTTTTCATATGGTCTAATACTCATTTAAAAACTCCCCTTTATATTTAAATTATTAGCAGCCGATGAACTCATCTGCTAACTATTTATAGTATAGGACATTGGTCAAAGTATGTCAATAGTATTTTTGACGTTTTTTGACCTTTCTTTAAAAAATTTTTTAAATTTTTTTGCAAAAGAAAAAAGAGGGCGAACCCTCTTCTCTTTAAGCTAATTTATTTAAAACTGTGTGTCGTTATAATTTGCCTTAAATACATAGAAGTCTTGGTTTAGGGCTGTGATTATTTGCTCTTGATGTGCCTTGTCCTTTGTGTCAATAACTAGGTTAACTATCATGGCATCAATTGTGTCGCCAACTACATCTATGTTTTGACCAATTTTAACTATATTTGCTCCTTCTCTTTCAAGAAGTTTTGTCATACGAGTCATTTCTCCTGGTTGGTCATTTAATTTGATCTTAAGTTCCATTCTTCTGTTAGTCTTGTAAAGACCCTTTTCAATAACCTTTGAAACTCTTGTTACATCAATGTTGCCGCCAGAAAGTACGCAGCAAACTTTTTTGCCCTTGTGGTTGAATTTCTTGTACATCAAGGCTGCTACTGTTGATGCAGCTGCTCCTTCTGTTATAATTTTATTTTTTTCAAGAAGGGTAAGAATTGCGGATGAAATTTCTCCTTCAGTTACCAATACTATTTCGTCAACATATTCCTTAACTATGTCAAAAGTAAGTTTTCCTGGAGTTTTTACTGCAATGCCATCGGCAATTGTTGAGCCGCCCTTTACTGTTAAAATTTTTCCCTCTTTAATTGATTCATACATGCTTGGAGATATTTTTGTTTGAACTCCAATGATCTTTATGTTAGGGTTGATGCTCTTTGCTGCAAGGGCGATACCAGAAATAAGTCCGCCGCCACCAATTGGCGCAACTATTATGTCTGTGTCAGGAAGTTTTTCCAAAATTTCAAGTCCAATAGTTCCTTGTCCTGCAATAACTTTTTCATCATCAAAAGGTGCTATAAAAGTGAAGCCTTCTTCCTTGGATAGTTTTGCTGCATAAGCTGCTGCGTCATCAAAGGAATCCTTAACAAGTTCTACTTCTGCTCCATAGTTTCTTGTTGCTTGAACCTTGGAAAGTGGTGCATGGTATGGCATACAGATTATAGATCTTATTCCTCTTTCAGTTGCTGATTTTGCAACACCTTGAGCGTGGTTACCTGCAGAGCAAGCTACAACACCTTTTTCTGCTTCTTCGTCAGTAAGAGTTGCAATTTTGTTATAAGCTCCTCTTAGTTTAAAAGAGCCTGTGTCTTGCAAAACTTCTACTTTTAAGTAAACATCTTCTCCTAGGTTTGGGGCATAAACTACTGGCGTTTCCTTAATGTGACCCTTTAATCTTTCCTTGGCATCATAAATTTCTTTTACATCCATTTTATTCTCCTTCTTTCTTGTGATGGATTATGCTAACAAATTTATCATCTTCTAAAATTTTTCTAACCCTTTTTTCAAAATCCATTCGGCTCATCCAAATGATTCTTTCGCAACCTAGGCACTTCAACTTTATGTCGGCACCCTTTCTCACTATCTCCCATTTATTTTCGCCACAGGGATGTCCCTTTTTTAGCGTAACGATGTCACCCAAGTTATAGTATAGCATCACTGTCCTCCCTTTGTATCAATTTATTTCTAATAATTGGCATTTTTATTTTTTCTCTTTGCATAGTTTTTAAAATCTCTGCTCTTATTGCATATTCAAGGTCGTATTGGTCGCCCTGCCTTGTATAGTAGACAAGACTCATCATGTAGGCATCCTTGCCATTTTCAGTAACTCCCCAAAGATTTGGTCCCAGGACCATGTCCTCGTGGTCCCTATATTTTTCTAGGGCTTCCTTTATTTTCTCACTTACAAAGGATGGGTCGCAAGAATTGTCTACATAAAAATCAATTCTCGTCCTCACATTTGCCCTTTCCTTGTTGGAGACAATGGAGATATTGCTGTTGGGAATTATGTGAAGAATTTTATTGAAGTCGCGAATCTTTGTAACCCTAAGACCCACATCTTCGACTACGCCTTCAATGTCTCCTATCTCAACTAAGTCGCCAACAGAGTACTGGTCCTCAAAGATAATAAAAAATCCATTGATGAGGTCCTTCACCAGATTTTGGGCGCCAACACCTATTGCCAGTGAAAAAACACCTAGAGTTGCAAGTATGGGCGCAATGGAAATTTCAAAGACGCTCATGATTATTGTTATACCAATAAAAATTAAGACGACTTTTATTATTCTCTTTATTAAATTTGCAACTGTGACAATCCTGTTGTAGGATCCCTTTTCCTTTATCTTTTCCGAATTTAATTGTCTATTAATAAAACCATCTATAATTTGTAAAATTATAAAAATTCCAATAATTATGGCGGCAACTACAGCAAACCTCTGCCAAGAGCCAAGTCCACCAAAGGTAGACTGAAGGGCTTTATCAGCTTCATTTGCAACAGCGCTTGTGTTTTTCTCTAAATTCACCTTACACCTCTTTATAAGTGGTTTCTATTCTATTTTCATCTTCTCTCACTGTATTTGAATTGACAACGGAATAAAGATTTAGCTCGCCATTTCTAAGGGCGCCAATTAAAAGTCCGTTGATTTTTATTTTATCAAGAGAGTAGCCAAGTCTCGTGTAAAACTCTCCACGATTTCCTATCTCTCCACCAACATCGCTAGGTCCATAGACATAAATTGAGCCAGAGACATTTTCCATTTTGTTGACATTGGCTGCAATTATTTTTTTCTCGCCAGGCTTTAGGGCATAATCATACTTGGTGATAATGCCTGAGTGAAGGAGATAAGTGTCCCTGCCTTCCACTAAAACATCGGAGACATTGGGGATCTTCCCTTCATACTTTTTGCCTGCGTCCATAAACCTATAAATCGCCTTGTCTGTAAGGGCGAGGACAGACCTCTTGTCCTTTTTCACAAAAAATACTATCTCGTGATTTAAGACCTGACTCTTTTTATTTCCCTTGTGGAGAGAATAAAGAAGAGAAGAGTAGCCACTGGCGTCATTTTTTATCTCTGCAACAGAAAGATTTTTTGAATCTAAAATGTCGTGAGTTAAAATTTGATTTCCCGTCCTGTAAATTTCTGTGAGAGTGGAGTCGTTGCCCATTAAGTATAAAATTTCATTATTCTCGTCAACTACATGAAAGATAATATTTGCATTTTCGTAGGAAATATTAAAAACTTCGCCCTTTACATCAGTTGTAGAAAGGAGCTCGCCCATTTCAGAATACATGTGGACCTTGCCCAAGTCCTTTTCATACAAAAAAGCGTAGTTGTTAGCAAAAAAGGCCTCAATGTTTTCGTCTTCTCTCTGAATTTTTTTAATTATGTTGCCGTCTCTATCTGTTATGTATAAAACAGGATCAGCCCACAAAAAAACTGACTTAGATGAAATGGAAAAGTCCTCTATGGGCTCATTGACACTTACACCCTTAAGCCTAACAATGGTTCTGTCCTTGGAAAAATTTTTGTGGTTAAAATATATAAATCCAAAAAATATTAATAATAAAACTAAAATAATTGCGTGATTTTTCTTTAATTTCAAAATATCACTCCCGACTTAATTATAACATTTATAAAATTATTTTTACATTTTTTTGCAATTAAAAAGAGATGCCGAGACATCTCTTAATCCTTTATTTTTTATTCAAGACCACTGCGCCCAGGAGGACAAAAATTAGTCCAAGTATTATATAGATTGTGAGCTCTTCGCCGAGGAAAAGGACAGATAAAATCGTTCCGAAAATCGGAATAAATAATTTGTAAATCCCAAACTCACTGGCGCTGTGGGCCTGTAGGACTGATGTCCAGATTGTAAAGCTAGTTGCTGAGATAAAAGCGCCGTAAGACAGCATGAGAAAGAGCTTAAGGTCAAAGTTCACAAGGGATGTGTGAGTCAAGGCACCAATGATTATAAGTGGAGTCGCTCCAAGGAGAAATTGTGTCCCCGTCATCAAAAAGGAATTTTGGTCTCTTCCATATTTTCTTATTAAAACTGATGCAAGGGCGTTAAGTGTTGTGGCGATTAAAATAAATCCTTCACCTGTAAGTTTAAAGTGAAAACTCCCTCTATCCTTTAAGTTTATTATGATTAAGCCAAGGGAGCCAATAATTAGGGCTGCAAGCTTTCTCCCTGTAAGTTTTTCGTCGGCAATTAAAATTACAGAAATTATTACAGTTATAAAGGCATTGGATGCCTGGATGACTGCCGCGAGTGAGCCCAGGGTGTTGGAAAGACCGATGTAGTAGGTGCTGTACTGGAGTGTGGTCTGTATTAACGCCAAAATTATTATGAATTTGAAATTTATTTTGTCCCTCTCAACTTTTTCCTTGTTGAAAAGAAAAAAGTATATATAGGTCAAGAGTCCCGCCATAAAAAATCTAATTCCTGCAATAAAAATTTTTCCACCAGGATCATCGGGGAGGATGCCTGCGTGAAGGTAGGTCAGCTTTATGAGGGGAATGGCAGAACCCCAAAGGAGCATTGCCATAAGAGAAAAAATTATCGCCCATCTTTTTTCTTTAATTAAGTTCATCTTTACCTCTCAGTTTTTCCTAAATAAAAAAGGAGGTCGCCCTCCCTTTTATTTTTTATTTTAAAATTCTTCTATCTTTCTCTTAATATTTTCTGCTGTGAAGCCAAATCTTTCAAAGACTTCAGAGCCCTTGCCACTTGCACCAAAGGTATCTATGGAAATTGCCATGCCCTTTATGCCAATGTACTTGTGCCAGCCAAAGGATGAAAGTGCTTCAAGAGAAATTCTCTTTTCTATTTTTGAAGGAAGGATTTTTTCCTTGTAATCAGAGGATTGCCCATCAAAAAGTTCCATAGAAGGCATTGAAACCACACGCACTCCCTTAAGTCCCTTTGCTGCTTCAAGAGCAAGAGAAACTTCAGAGCCTGTTGCAATTACAATTTTTTCAAGCTCGCCCTCTTCTTCCTTAATTATATAGGCGCCCTTCATAATGTCTCTTGATGAATTTTCAAGTTGTGGCAAGTTTTGTCTTGAAAGGGCAAGAACAACAGGTGTGTTCTTAGAATTAAAGGCAAGGTTAAGTGACGCTGCAGTCTCTCTTCCATCAGCTGGTCTCAAAACAATGATGCCAGGAATTGATCTTAGCATAGCCAAGTGCTCAATTGGTTCATGAGTTGGGCCATCTTCGCCAACTCCAATGGAGTCGTGAGTGAAGATGTAGACATTAGGCAAGTTCATTAGGGCAGCAAGTCTAATTGTTGGCTTTAGATAATCGCTAAATACTAAAAATGTTGCAGCATAAGTTTTTAGTCCGCCGTGAAGGAGGATTCCATTAGTAATGGCTCCCATGGCATTTTCGCGAACGCCAAAGGTTAAGTTTCTGCCAGATCTATTTTTCTTTGAAAAATATTCTTCGCCCTTTAACATAGTCTTATTTGATGGACCTAAGTCGGCAGAGCCGCCAAAGATATGGATGTTGTCTTTTGCAATTTTATTTAAAACTTCTCCAGATACGCTACGAGTTGCCATGTCCTTAGTGAAAGAATCGTAATAAGAATCTTCTAATAATTCCTTCTTTTCAGGATTAAAGGAAGCCTTGTAGTCCTCATATTCCTTTGGATATTTTTTAGCATACTCTTCTTCAATTTTTTTCTTTTCAGTAGCTTTTTTTGTATTTTCTTCTACAATTTTTTTGAAGTGGTCTCTCACATCATCTGCCACATAAAAATCTTTGTCTGGAAGTCCAAAAAACTCACGAGTTGACTTTCTATTTTCCTTACCAAGAGGTTCGCCGTGAGCCTTTGCAGAGTCTTCTCTAGGTGAGCCGTAGCCAATTTTTGTCTTCACTTCAATTAGTGCTGGCCTTTCTGATTTTTTTGCCTCTTCAATTTTTTCATTTATTTCGTCTAAATTATTTCCATCACTAACTAGGAAAGTGTCCCAGCCAAGAGCTTCATATCTCTTTCTCACATCTTCAGAGAAGGCAAGGTCAGTTGAGCCTTCAATGGAAATTTTATTTGAATCGTAAAGGACAATTAATTTACTTAATTTTAATGTGCCTGCAAGGGAAGATGCCTCGTTGGAAATTCCTTCCATTAAACAGCCATCGCCAACTAGGGCATAAGTATAGTGGTCTACAAGTTTTAAGTCATCTTTGTTGTAAAGAGCTGCAAGTTTTTCTTCTGCAAGGGCCATACCAACTGCCATGGAAACTCCTTGACCAAGAGGACCAGTAGTTGCTTCAACTCCCCTAGTGTGATTATACTCAGGATGACCTGGAGTCTTTGAGTCAAGTTGTCTAAAGTTTTTTAAATCATCAAGGCTTAGACCATAATCAAATAAATAGAAAAGTGAATATAAAAGAGCAGACCCATGTCCTGCAGACAAGATAAATCTGTCCCTATTTTCCCAATCTAAGTCCTTAGAATCTCTCACTAAATGATTTTTAAAAAGTGCATAAGCCATTGGGGCAGCACCTAGTGGAAGACCAGGGTGACCTGAGTTTGCACTTTCAATTTGATCCACTGACAGCATTCTTATAGTATTAACTGCTTTATTTTCGATATTCAAAATTCCACTCCTCACTCAACTGAATTTTTATCTCTCATAACTGCTAACAAAAACTTTGGCAAATCAATTTGCCTCTTTAACCTAGATGGGTTTTTTATAAGCCTGTAGAGCCACTCCAGCCCAAGCTTAATAAAAATCTCTGGTGCCCTATTTGCCCTGCCAGATAAAATGTCAAGGACGCCACCATTTCCAATAATAACTTTTGCCTTTAAATCATCTTTAAATTCGTCAATCCACTTTTCCTGACGAGGAAAGCCAAAACCGACGAAGATGATGTCAATGTCCTTTGAATTTATCTCTTCAATTATCTTTTTTTCTTCCGGCGAAGTTTCGCCATCTATCCTAGAGTTAAAATAACCATTGTGATAAGCTGCAACGTGAAGATTTTTATACTTTTCATTGACGGACTTTGCGGCATCCTCTGCCACGCCTTCCTTGCCACCTAAAAAATATAAATTAAGTCCCATCTCATCTGCCAGCTCAAGAAGTTTAATAGAAGTATCAAAACCTGTGACCCTTTCTTTTAAAGGCTTCTTTCTCATCTTTGATGCGTAGATAAGACCAATGCCATCAGCCAAAATTAAATCGCCTGAATTAATTAAATGTCTAAGCTCCTCGTCTCTTTTAGCTGCCATGACAATCTCTGTGTTTGGCGTGTAAATTTTTTTAAGACCCTCTGTCTTTAAGAAGTCTCTTAAGATTTTTTCACACTCTTTATTATCAATGTTAAAAATTTCAACTCCAAAAATTTTTATTTTTTCCATATATCTCTCCGCTAATAAGTTTATCACATAGTACTTTCCTTTTCTATATAGAAATATCTCCTGAAATTTAAAAAAGAGACGAAATTTCGTCTCTTTGAAATACTTTTTATTAATAAAGGCTCTATAATATCTGTAGGGGAGTAAATCTCTAACAAATATTTTTATGTAAAACAAAATCGAGTAAGCATTTTGCTCACTCGATTAAGTCCTACTTTTTAGGGACACTCTACCTTCTATTTGAAAATTTTCATAAACTATTTATACAAGTATATTAATGAATTCACTTTCCTTCATACTCATTTTTTATTTCTTTTATTATATCTGTATCATCTAAAGTTGCTCCAATAAATCCTAAAATTGTTTTTGCACCATTTGTTATTGCTTTCTTCGAAGCATCAGATCCTACTAAATCAGCAAATTCTTTTGTATGCAAACTAATATCCTTGTGAGTAATAGCTACAGAAGGATGAAAAGCTGGACATCTGTAACTTACATTTCCAATATCTGATGAACCTGCTGCTTTTTCATGTTCACTATTTTCCATTCCATTTTCTTCCATTATTTTGGAAATTAAATTAGTACCAGTTGTATTATATTTCATGTCCATAAAAGGGTAACCATGTCTAGTAATATTAAATTTTGTCCTTGTTGCCTTAGCACTGCCTTCTATTACATCTTTCATCCATGGAACTAACGTATCTTCAACATATTTTGAATCATTAGACCTAAATGTATAAATACCACTAGCATACTCTGGTATTACGTTTGTTGCAACACCACCATTTGTTATATAACCTTCAATTATTGTTTCTGGCCTTACACATTTTCTCATTAAATCAAATCCATGGATTGCAAGCATTAGACCATCTAACGCTGAATTTCCTTCCCATGGGGATGCTGCTGCGTGAGCCGGTCTTCCAAAAAATTCTATTTTAAAAGTTTCAAAAGCCAATAATTTCCAATTAGGTCTATTGTTTGTATCTAAGTGTACCATTATTACATAGTCGTACTTGTCAAAGGCACCCCTATCAGCCATTGGAATTTTCAAACCTTCATTTTCTTCATCTGGCGTTCCTATAATATCTACATTGGCATTTATTAAATCTTCATTATGTTTAATAACTAAGGCAGATAAAACAGATAAAGCACAGGAAGCTGAGTGTCCACAAGCGTGCCCAACTCCTGGAAGAGCATCATATTCTGTTAAAATTCCAATTCTAATTTTAGAATCTTTTTTTTCTATAACTTTTCCTAAAAAAGCTGTTTCAATATCATAATAACTATCTTCTACTGCTATATCGTGTTTTGATAAAACTTCTTTTATTTTTTTTACAGATCCAAATTCTTGACCTGATAACTCAGGATTATCGAATAAATATTTATTTAATGCAAATGCTTCTTCTTTATACTCGTCAATATTTTCAATTAATCTCTTTTGTATATTCATAATTAAAATCTCCTATACATAGTTAATAATTATTGCAATCATTAATAATACTGATTGTGCTATTAATATTAATCCAAAAAGTGGAATAATAAATTTCCACCATTTTTCTAATTTAACTCCTGCTATACCACAAACTATAGGTGCAAATGCAGTAGGCCAAACTATATTTGAAAATCCATCTCCAAATTGAAAAGCAAGTACGGAGACTTGTCTAGAAATTCCAAGTAAATCAGCTAATGGAGCCATAATAGGCATACTTGTTACAGCTTGTCCAGAACCTGATGGTATAAAGAAATTCAATATTGTTTGGAAAACCAACATTGCTGGTCCCATCAAAACTTTTGGTAAATATGAAAGCGGTATTGATAAACCGTATACTATTGAATCAATAATATTTCCATCTTTTAAAACTATAAGAATTCCTCTTGCAATACCAATCATCATACAAGCCATAGCCACATCTGTGAAACTCTTTGAAATGTTTTCTGCTATTTTAGTAAAACTCCATCCCATTACTAAGGCACTTGATATACCCATTAATAGGAAAACAGCATTTGTTTCGTTAAAGTACCAACCATAGTTATAGGATCCATAAACTATAACAGCGATTCCAGCTGCTAAAATAAGTAAAACTAATTTTTCTCTTATTCCAAATCTATAGCTCATAAGTTCTTCATTGTCTAATTCATGTTTATTAGAGTCACCATAAACAAAACTTAACTGTGGGGCATTTTTAATTCTTCTTGCATAACGCATTGTGTAAATTGACGCAACAATTATTAAAGTAATATGACATATTATTCTATACCAAGCTCCTGATAACTGTGGAAGACCTGCGATATTTTGAGCCATGCCTACTGTAAAAGGGTTAACTATGGCACCACTATATCCAATAGCAGTTCCTAGCGCGACAATTGACATACCTACAATGGCATCATAACCCATAGCAACACATATACCAGCAAAAACAGGGATAAATGGCATCATTTCTTCAAATACTCCAATAGTAGAAGAAGCTATTCCAATTAAAGTAATAAAAATTGGAATAATCATAATTTGAGTTTTATCTTTTGAATTTCTCAAAATACTAGCAATTAGACCATTAATTGCTCCTGTTTCCAAAATTAGTCCAATAGATGAGAAGGAAACAAATACAAAGAATATTACAGGTCCTGCATCTACCATACCTTTGTAAAAAGATTGAACCATATCAAAGAAACCTACTGGTGACCTATCAACTAAGTGATATGTACCAGGAACAGCAACTTCTATGCCTGCTTCATTCGCTTTCCTTAAGAACTCACCTGTTGGTAATATCCATGTTAGAATCGTACATACAATAATTATTGCACTAAGCAGAACATAGATGTGAGGTAATTCAAATTTTTTCTTTTCTTTCATAATAAACAACTCCTTTTCTATTGTATTATATTAAAACACGATATTGAATAAATGAGAATAACGTTTTCATGTTTCCTAGATTTATTTATACTTATATTTAAGTTTTAATCGCCCTTTCAAAATTTCCAATAAAGAGACCCCTAAGGGTCTCTTAAATTTTTTAATTAATAAACTTGGTCTATTGAGAAGTTCTTAGAAATTCTAATGTAGAAATCTAAAACATCTCTAATAGCTGCTAGAGGAACAGGTCCAACTAATTCAGTATCAACAATATTTACATTGTATCTACTTGCTTCTGATTTGATTGTTTCGTAAACTCTGTGAATAGGAGTTTTTTCATAATTTATCATATTCATAGAAACTTGAACTTGCTTTTGCTCTTCAAGTGCTAAGGCAATAGCTCTCACAAAAGTATATCCACCAGCTGCTGCTCTTACAGATTTTACTATTTCCTTACCAATTTCAAGATCTTCTGTATCTAGGTTTATGTTGAAAGCTACAAGTGGAAATCTAGCTCCTGTAACAGTTGCTCCAGATTTAGGATTGAATTCCTTTGGTCCTTCATCAGGTATCCAAGCTTCGTCCTTCATCTTTTCTTCTAGACCTTCATATTGACCTTTTCTAATTTTTGGAAGGGATTTTCTGTACTCTTTATCTTGAGCATCTTCGTAGAAGTAAACTGGAACACCAAGGCTTCCCAAGTATTTACCAAACTCTTTAGCAATAACTACACAGTCTTCAGTAGTCATTTCTCTAACAGGAATAAATGGAACAACATCAACTGCTCCCATTCTTGGGTGTGATCCCTTATGTTTTGTCATGTCAATTAATTCAACTGCTTTCTTAGCAAGTCTTTTTGTTGCTTCCAAGACATTATCAGGACAACCCTTATATGTGAATACAGTTCTATTGTGGTCCTTGTTAGAGTCGATATCAACAACTTCTATGCCATCAACTGATAAAAATGCTTCCTTAACTTGCTCAATCAAGTCTAAGTCAGTACCTTCGCTAATATTTACTTCCGCCATCAAAATCTTATCCATAATCTACCCCTTAATTTAATTTTCCAACTACTTCTTCAACTTTATCTAAAAGCTTTCCAGATTTAACCATTTCGAAAGTTTTGTCCATTTCAGGATAGAAAACTACATCATTTTCCATAAAATCAACACTTTCTCTTACAAGATCATAAGTTGCTCTTGAACCCTTGCCAAGTTTTTCCACTTCTCTAAAGTCTGCTGCTTGAGCTGCACATAGTAGTTCAATACTTAAAACATGTTGAGCGTGATCAACTATTGTTCTAGCCTTTCTTGCTCCAATTGTTCCCATAGATACATGGTCTTCTTGGTTAGCAGATGTAGGAATTGAATCTACACAAGCTGGGTGAGCTAAAACTTTGTTTTCAGAAACTAGAGCCGCTGCAACATATTGAGGAATCATAAATCCATCATTTACTCCACCATGCTTAACTAAGAAAGCTGGTAGTCCATGAGATAGTGCAGGGTTAACTAGCTTTTCTATTCTTCTTTCAGAGATATTTGCTATTTCAGAAACTAAAATTCCCAAAGTATCTGCTGCAATTGCAATTGGTTGTCCGTGGAAGTTTCCACCAGAGATACAAGCTCCATCTTCACCACTAAAAATAAGTGGATTATCAGTAACTGAGTTTATTTCTGTTTCAATAGTTTGTTTTACATAATCAAAGGCAAGTCTTGAGCCGCCATGAACTTGTGGAATACATCTTAATGAATAGGAGTCTTGCATCCTAACTTCGCCTTGTTTTGTTACAAGTTTTGAGTCTTTTAAAAGATTTCTAATGTTTTGAGCTGCGTCTAATTGCCCCTTGTGTGGACGAACTAGGTGAACTCTTTCGTCGAAGGCATCGATAATTCCACCAAGTGAATCAATTGTAAGAGATGCAATTATGTCAGCTTCCTTTAATAATTTTTCTGTATCATAAACAGCTAGAGTTGCATTTGCCATCATAGCTTGAGTTCCATTAATAAGAGCAAGACCTTCCTTAGCCTTTAGGGTAATTGTATCAATACCAGCTTTTTTCATGGCTTCTTTTCCTGGTAAAACTTCACCTTCAAACTCAGCTTCGCCTAAACCAATCATTGGAAGAACCATATGTGCCAATGGACATAAGTCTCCACTTGCTCCAACAGATCCCTTGCTTCTTATAATTGGATGGACTCCCTTGTTTAACATTTCCATTAAACAATTAACTGTTGACATTAAAACTCCAGAGAATCCTTTGATAATTGAGTTGAGTCTAAGAACCATCATGGCTCTGACAATTTCTGTATCAAAATTTTCGCCAACGCCACAAGCATCTGAAATGATCAAGTTTTTTTGTAGAAGATCTAGTTCCTTTTCAGAAATAGAAACTGTTGAGAATTTTCCAAAGCCTGTGTTGATGCCATAAATTGCTTCGCCAGCATCTAGTGCATCTTCAACAAATTTTCTCGATTTTAAAATTATTTCTTCTTGACCTTCTGCAAGTTCAACTTTAGCATTAAATCTTGCAACTGCAACTACATCTTCAATAGTCAAACTGCTGCCATTTACTTTTACGACTTTTTTCATATAATCTACCATCCTTTTATTTTATCTAAAATTTCGTCTCTTATTTTTCCCTCTTCCAATTCTTCAAAGGAGTCTTCAATAATATCCATGGCTTTTTCAACTTCAGAGTCATTAATTATTAAAGGAGGTTGTACTCTCAAAGTTTTTCCTGCTAGATAGATGAGTATTAGTCCCTTTTCAAAACATCTGTAACATATTTTTTTAACCAAATCTGAGGAGGAATATTTCCCTGATTTGTCTTCAAGATCTACGCCAATACTTAATCCTAAACATCTTATATCTCCAATATATGAAGACTTCCTTTGAATTTTTTTGAATCTTTCTTTTATATATTCACCTACAATATTTGCCCTGTCAAGGAGATGATTTTTTTCAATAATTTCTATTGTTTTTATAGCAGCTACTGAGGCTACTGCATTACCTTGTAGAGTGAAAAGCTGCCCAGGCATGGGGATTGAATCTATTATTTCACTTCGACTCACAACAGCACTCATGGGAAATCCTGATGCCATAGCCTTTCCCATCACAACAACATCTGGAATAATATCAAAGTGCTCTATGCTAAACCACTTTCCAGTTCTTCCAAATCCTTGTTGGATCTCATCAACGATTAGTAGAATATGGTTATCATTACAAAATTCCCTAAGTCTTTTCATGAATTTTTTGGGTGGTTTTATTAGACCTAAATCTCCAATTATTGGTTCAATGAATATTGCTGCAACTTCTTCTTTAGGAATGTAGTAATTGAAATTATCTAAAAACTTATTAAATTCAATATCGGCAAATTCATCTTCTGTAATGCTTTTATCTTTCTTTAAAATGTTTGGATAGTCCAAGTGAAAGACTTCTGGTAACAAGGGTCCAATTTTTCTTTTCATATTAGTATCTATTGCACTTAAAGATATCGCTCCATAAGTTGAACCATGGTAGGCGCCTACAAAAGAAATGAGCTTTGATCTTCCTGTATATGCTCTTGCTGTTTTTATGGCAGAGTCAATGGCATCGGAACCAGAAAATCCAAATATAACTTTTTTGTCAAAATCGCCTGGAGTAATTCTAACAAGTTCCTTTGCCAAATTGACTTGTGGCTCAGTGTAAAAATAATCATTGGTAAAGTGAATGTATTTATCTATTTGCTCTTTAGTAGCTTTCACTATCTCTGGATGATTGTATCCTGTGTTGACAACGCAAGCAGAACTTATCATATCAATATATTCATTTCCATCTAAATCAATTACCTTTACACCCTCTGCTTTCTCTGCAACAAGGGGGAAGTATGCTGCTCTAGTAGACTTGCCAATATATTTCTCGTCGATAGAAACTAATCTTTCATTTTTATTCATAATTATTAAATTAATCTAGACTTTCAAGTTCTTTATTAAAATCACTTACAATTTTTTCATCTTTTATTAATGGAATATTTGCAAGAACATTTGCACGTCCTGCATCAATGCCGACCTTAGCTAGATCAATTCCTGCTTGCAAATCTGTAACAGCAGCTGGATTTGATTTTTCTAAAAGATCTCTTCCAATGTCATAAGTTCTTTTGTTTAATAAAGCATTTGATAGAGGAACCTTTGCTGCTTCAATCCCAGCATTTTGTATAGCTTTCCTTCTCTTTTGTTTTTCTTCTTCCGTTGACTTTGGTAATTTGTAAGCATTAACAATTAAAAGATAAGCCTTGTTATCATTGACGCTTCCTTCTAAGAATTTAGCCTTCATTTCATTAAGTTCCTTAATTATGTCATCGTATTTTTCATCTTCATAGCCATAATCTTTTCCCTTAGAAAGGTTAGCAACCATCCCTATTAGGCCTGTAGCCATGGCTCCAGCTATAGCAGAAGCACAGCCACCACCAACAGTAAAATCATTTTCGTCTAGCATTAAATCTAAAATATCTTTATAGTTCATTATTACCTCCGTCAAATTAATTTTTTACCTTTTTTAATAACTTGTACTACTTCATTAACTCCAACCTTATAAACAACATTTTTATACGAATCAGAATCTCTTATTTGGACATCTGCGTACTTTCCTTCTTCAATTGATCCATAGTCTTTTTCTATTCTAAGGGCCTTAGCTCCATTTAAAGTTGCTGACCTAATAGCCTGTCTTTCTGTCATCTTGTGATTTCTACAAGCTAGCGTCATTGCCAAATCCATTGACTCAAACCAGTTGCCAGGATTTAAGTTTGTTGCTATAGCAAGATTCATTCCCTCTTCGAGCATATAGGACGGATCAACTGGCTTTGGATGAGCGACACTAAAGTCTGTAGTAGGAATAATTATTCCCACCACATTATTTTCTGCAAGAGCTTTTGCATCTTCTCTTGTCAAATAATTTAAGTGACCTATGTTTGCAGCCTTTAATTTTGCTGCAACTTTTGCTCCTCCAATTGCAGAATAACATTCTGAGTGAAGTGTCGGAACAAGTCCAAAGTCAAGGCAAGCACTCAAGAACCTGCCTGCATCTTCTGCTGTATAATATCCATCATCAACCCAAATATCTGAAAAGTCTGCTAATTTTTCTTCCTTAATTATTGGCAAAACTTCAGAGATCATAAAGTCGATGTATTTTTCCTTTCCCATTTCTACATCAAAGTAGTGGGCTCCAAGGTAAGTTGAAAGTATAGTTTGAGGCGTCTTATCTTTTAATTTATTAATTAATCTTAGCTGTCTCAATTCAGTTTCCTTATCAATGCCATATCCTGATTTTATTTCAACTGTTGTTGTACCTGATAAAAGCATCCTCTTTAATTTTGTCAAACTAGACTCAATTAATTCTTCATCGCTTGCATTTTTTGTGTAGAAAATAGATGCTTCCAGTCCCACTAGTTTAACTAATTTTTTTACTTCTGCACTTGTATTTGTAAGAGATGCAACATATTCATCCACTCTAGATTTTCCAAATAAAAGATGAGTATGTGAATCTACATAGCCAGGCATGACAACTTTGTTACTACAGTCTATTTCTTCAAAATCTTCATCATCAACTAACTTTATTAGGTCCTCATAGGCCCCAATTTTTTCAATTCTTTCACCCTTAATTAGGACTGATGTATTATTCATCAGTCCTATTAAATCTTTTGCATCTTCTTTTACAGTTAAAAGTTCTCTGCAATTTTTTAAAATTAACATATCTTTCTCCTATATAAATAGTGGCCATAATATTCCTGCAATCATAAGAGGGATGTCGTAACAAATAAATTGTGGTACACATGTGTCCCAAATATGATCGTGTTGACCATCTGCATTTAGTCCAGCTGTTGGTCCGAGTGTAGTATCAGATGCAGGTGAACCAGCATCACCTAAAGCTGCTGCTACAGCTATCATAAATACTATAGCTCCTGGAGAAAAACCAAGTTTTAGTCCAAGTGGTACATAAATAGCTGCAACCACTGGCACTGTACCAAAACTTGTTCCTATTCCCATAGTAATTAAAAGACCAAGCATAGTCATAGTGAAGGATCCAGCTATTTTTGAGCCTCCTAGTGCATCAAAGGCAACATCAACTAAATGATCTACAGCACCTGAAGTGTTGATAACATTAGCATATCCTGCTGCTATTAACATTACAAAAGCTATAAAGCCCATTAGCCCAATACCGCCGTCTAGTACTTCTTGAATTTCCTTCCATTTAATAACTCTTGTTACTACCATAAATACAAGAGCAGCTAATGCTCCAAGTGGTAATGAACCAGTTTTTAATTGAATCACTAAGGCAATAATACCTGCGCCAAGAGTTAACCAATGTTTTGTTTCTACCTTAACTATTTCTTCAGGCTTTTCTCCAATTTCATCATGAATGTCTTCATACTCTCTATCTCGTGAGAAGTACAAAAGTCCTAGTACAAGACCAATAAGCATTGCAATACCAGCCATCCATGTATTTTTCCAAATCACATCACCTGTAATATTTAAACCAGCTTGGTTTACGGAGTCTTTTATTAAACCGTGAAAAATTGCACCATAGGCAATTGGTATAGTTATATAAGGTGCTTTGAGTCCAAAGCCAAAGCATATTGCTGCCATTCTTCTATCCATCTTCATTTTATTCATCAAGCTAAGAAGTGGTGGTATTAAAATTGGAATAAAAGCAATATGTACAGGAATTATTGTTCCTGATGCCATTGAAACTAAAACTATAATGATTGCAAGGGTAAATTTATTTCCTCTTACAACTTGTGAAATTTTTTTTGCTAAAATATCTGCTGCACCTGTCTTATTAATAGTGAAAGCCAATGCACCTAAAAGAATATAACTTAGTGCAGTATTGGCATTTCCTCCCATTCCTCCTACAAAAACTTCCATAGTTCCTGAGAATCCCATTCCACTGACTAGCCCTGCTGTCAATTCTGATATTAGAAGAGCTGCCATAACAGGAAGCTTTAAAAGGCATAGCACAGAAAGAACTATTACAGATATAACGATCGGATTAAATATAATCATAGATTTCCTCCTTTTTAATGATTTATTAAAAATAAATTTAGTATTGCATTTTGAAATCGTTCTCTAGTTTCCTTTTTTTATCTGCAAATTATATAAAATGTAATGTCTAAATTAATATTAATTTGAAAATTTCTATCAGCATAATTTATCCTTTTAGTGTTTAAAAGCTTTATATACAAGTCTGGGACAAACAAAGCTGTCTCGATTCTTTTGTTTGTCCCATGACACTCTATATTATTAATTCTTCTAGGATATAAACTGTGCTAAATTATTAACGATACATTCCTTCTGGTCCAAATGTTACATCTTCAGCTTTTTGCCACCATAGTGGAATCTTGATAGAATCTGTAGTGTACTTGCCCTTACCATTTGCAACTGCTTTTGCTGCTTCGTATCCTGCTTGTGCGTGACGAACAACTCCGATTCCAGAGTCAACTGTTAGAGCTACTGCAAGTCTTCTGTCAGCTTCTTCTGTACCATCAGCAATCATTGTAACTCCAGTGTGAACTGCTTCACCCATTGAGTAGTTTTGTTGGATTGCAATAAGGTCACATCCGCCTGCTGCGTTAAGAAGTCCATTTAGGTATGGCCAGTCAGATATATAATCTCCACCATCTGGCATCTTTTCAGATTCAAATGTAGGGTTAACGATAGATCCTGAGTCAAGGTTATCTCTTGAGAATGCAACTGTTCCCTTAATTCTTCCTTCTCTTATTGCTTGGTTAATTGCAAGACCAAATTTCTTTCTTTGTCCGAATCCCATGTAGCAAACTCTTGCTGGCATTCCTTCAATTGGAAGGTTCTTTCTTGCAAGTTTTATCCATCTTTCAACAAGATTGTCGCCCTTACAAATTTCAAGTGCTATATCATCAGTTTCAACTAAGTCTTGAGGGTCTCTTGATAGACAAGTCCATCTGAAAGGTCCTCTACCTTCGCAGAATAGTGGTCTAATGTATTCGTAAACAAATCCGCCAATCTTCATAGCTTCTTCTCTAGGGAATCCAGCATCCATACATTCTTTTCTAATAGAAGTTCCATATTCAAATACTTCAACGCCATCTTCTTTTAGAGCTATCATAGCTGCAAGTTGCCTCTTCATAGTTTCTCTACTTAGTTCTAAGTATTTTTCTCTATCTTCAATTCTTAATTGGTCCGCTTCTTCTGGAGTGTATCCTGAAGGGATGTAAGAAATAGGGTCGTGACATGGGCACATTTCTGAACAGATGTCAGGTCTAAAGTCGCTTGCTAAAACTTTTTCATAAACATCTGCTGCATTTCCTACGATACCAATTGATTTTGGAACATTTCTTTTTGAGTGATCTTTTGCAATTTCAATGGCTTCTTCTAGTGAATCAGCGATCATGTCAAGGTAATCTTTTTCAATTCTCTTTTGAAGAATTTTTTCGTTAGCATCAACCACTATACAAACTCCACCATGCATCTTCATTGCCCAAGTTTGGTTAGCACCCATTCCGCCTGCTCCAGCAGTTAGATAAATTTTTCCAGTTAAATCATCATTGTATTTTTTCATTGCAATTGCTGACAATGTTTCAAATGTACCTTCAATTACACCTTGTGTTCCTATATATTCCCAAGGAGCTGCTGTATATTGTGCAAATATTGTTAAGTTCTTATCTTGTAAGTCGTAGAATCTTTCCCATGTAGCTTGCATTATGTTTGTTGTAGCCATAACTACTACTGGAGCTTCTTTATGTGTTTTAAAAATAGCAACTGGCATTCCTGATTGAACTACTAGTGTTTCGTCATCTTCTAGATTCTTTAGAGAATCAACTATTGCCCAATATGATTCCCAGTTTCTAGCACATTTTCCGTTTCCACCGTAAATAACAAGTAGTTCAGGAATTTCAGCATTTTCCATGTTAAATTCTAACATTCTAAGTATTGTTTCTTGACGCCAGCCCTTACATCTTAAAGTATCAGTATCTTTGATTCCTCCACCTTGTGCTTTTACTTCATAAAGTATTTCAGGGTTTTCTCTGTAATATAATCCTTTGTTTCCGTTCATTATTTTATCTTCCTTTCTTTACTAAGATTTTTTATAAATGAGGATCATTTATTGATTACATTATATTGAGCCCTCGTTAATCTATCGTTATTATTCTGCTGTTTTTAAAAAATTGTTAAAAAATTTTTTTGTTAACGCTGGAAAATTAATTTTTACTTAACTTCTTTTAAGTTTTCACTTAAAATCTTAAAAGCCAAGTCTTTATCAATGGTTGATAGCAGTCCAATATGTGAAAGGATGTACTTTTCGTCTATAAAATAAGACGGATTTTCTGGCGTTAATTTATTATTTTCTCCATCTTTAATTTTTTCTAAAATTTCTTTTGGATTTTTATTGTTAATTATTACTCCACCTGTTCCAATAGCTTTTTTAACAAAGCGAAGATCCTTTCCGTCTTGAAAATCTATATAGTGACCATTTAAATATCCCTTCCTAATACTTCCTGCATGTCTATTTATTGAAACTCTCACACAATTTTCTGCAATTACTTTGTCAAATTTTAATTCTTCCTCATCTTGAAAAATAATTTCTGGATTTTTTTGCCTCATAGTACACTTTTTTATAATCTCTTCTTCTGAGTAGTCATGAGATAAAAACCCTTCCCTATAATTTTCAAAGGCACTGTAAGCGGAGTACCTCATGCCCATATCTCCTTCCACAGTTCTCTTTAAAAAATATTCTCTGAGTCCCTCTAAAATATTTGACTCTAGTTTATGTGCTTCAGATACACTGTGAATATCTGTAGTTGCTCCACCAATATCTACTACAATTAAATCTCCAAAGCCTTCATATTTTTCTGTGCCCATTGCCATAAGCTCCGCTGCCTTTAAAACTGCTGTTGGTGTTGGCATCAAAACTCTATCTTTTATAATTTTTATCTTGTCCATTCCCTTGGCGTGAGTTATCTTCTCCATAAAAATTTCTCTAATTTTTTCTTTAGCATCTTCTGGCGTAAATCTATTTACATCGGGCATTACATTTTCTGCAAAAATATAATTTGAATTAGAATTTTTTAAAATATTTTCTATTTCCTCTTTTGCTGAAGAGTTTCCAGCAATAACAAGGGGAATGTTTTTTATTTTGCTTAATTTTTTTGCATTTTCGATAATATAATCTTTGTTTCCACCATCAGCTCCACCAGTTAAAAGGATTATGTCTGGATTTAATTTTTCTATCTCTTCAATATCTCTTTCCTTTAGATAGTAGTTATAGGCCTTAATTAGTTTTGCACCTGCCCCTACTAAAGCTCTTTTAGCCGCTTCTGTAGTATATTGTGGAGTTATCCCTATTCCCACCATTTTTAAGCCACCATAGGTAGAAGAGCAAGCAAGCACTTCTTTTATCTCCAAATTTTTTAAATTAACTTTTTCATCTAATTTCTTTAAAGCTTCCTCAAAGCCCTTGTCCACACCTTCTTTTACGCTAGTATGGGCGTTTACTCTTTCAAATAAACGCCCATTTTCGATATCTATTAAAGAAATTTTTGTGTAAGTGCTTCCAAAGTCAACTAACATATAAAAACTCATATTAACCTCTCTTCATTATTTTATCTTCTAAGTATTTAATCTCTGCCCTATTTTTGTACTTATCCAGGTACTCCATTGATCTGTAATAGTAATATTCGCAGTTTTGATTTAAAAACTTATCTACATTTTCAGTTAAATCATTTTTTTGCTCATCTATCATTTTTCTCAAAATAGTTTTTACAAAATAAATTTCTCCAATATCCTTTGGGTTATTTATGGTTTTAACTTCGCCAATGGCATTTTTTAAATAATTTAAGCTTTTAGCATAATCTTTATCAATAAAACTGCTGAGAGATAAAAAAGCATCTAGGACTGGAGCTTTCCAATAAGAATCAAATCTTCTTACTATTTCCTTTGATTTTTTTAGGTATTCTTTCATTTCATCAGCATTATCCATGAAGAAAGAAGTCTTTGCTGCATTTATATAAAATATTGAGAGGCAAGATGCCCCTGAATATTCGCTTAATTCTATAGCCCTTTTGAAGTAGTTCATGGCATCCTCATAGTAAAATTGTGAATTTCTAATCTCTCCAATATAATTATAATTTGCCGCAACACTAATTGAACTTGAGTGTTCTACTCTTCCAGATTTTGTAATTGTTTCAATGGATCTGTTGAAAAAGTCTTCTGCTTGTTTTAGATTTCCGTTCATTGTGTAATAGACACCATAAAGTCTATACATTATTCCTATCTCTAGATTATCTTCTAAAGTTTTAGCATCTTTTATCCCATCAATAATATGACTAAGCATTACACTGGTGTCATTTATTTGAATCCCATAAATTACCATCTGCTTATTGCCTTGAAGTTTTGTCTTGTAGTCATTCATAGCTTCGGCAAGGTCGATAACCCTTTTCATAACTTTTACGCCATCTTTATACTCTCCAGCTCTAATTAAATATCTTCCCTTGCAGTAAAGAAAAATAAGCTCTAGCTTTTTTATTTCCTCAATTTCTTTTTCATTAGTTACTTCATTTTTCAATACAAGTATTCTATCATTAATGGAGTTTATTTCTGTCAAAACCTCGTTGTTGTTGATAAAATTTTTTACTTGTCTACTCACATCATAGTCATCTAAACTTGGATATACTTCGTGATTGAAATTTAGATAATAATTTAATATGTAAATTTCATATTTAAGTGTGTTTGTTTTATCCTTAGCTTGTTCATAATGATATTTTAATTTTATATAAGTTGTAACATCATTGTGACTTCTAAGATCTGTAACATCAATCATCTTTGCTATTTCAGCGTGAATAACTTGTTTTGAGATTTCACTTAAACCATTATAAATATAATTTTTATAAAGACTATTTGTAAAATATATGAACACTCCATTTTTAGTATTTCTTTCCTCAAGAATATTTAATCTTGTTAAATTATTTATTCCATTTACAACATCGAAAGCTTTATAGTCTAATAAATTTAAAATATTATTAATATTTACATCTCCATAAAAGGCCGACACAACACTCAAAATTTCCTTCTCGATATCTCCCAACATTGCAAATTTTGTCTGCAAAAGTGAATTCATTTTAGGGCTTACAGTTTCCAAATTTTCGTTCTTTTTATATAGTTCTATGTATTCGTTTAGCAAAAGAGCGTTCCCTTTGCTCATATTATATATATTATCTACATCCTCATCTTTTAATTCTCTACCTTTCAAAGATTTTTGTAAGATAATGCCAACATCCATCTTGCTAAATTTTTCTAACTCAATTAATTCTATTTTATTCAATTCTTTCAGCATATTTATAGTCTTTAAAAGGTCTTGTTCAATTTCATTAGAAATAATATTGAAAAATAAAAAATTTTCATTTCCCTGTAATAGCATATTTACAAGTAATTTTGCACTAAGTTTATCCATAAACTGTAAATCTTCAAAAACTATTATTGTTTTTTTATTAAAAGATAGTAATTTTAATACTTTTTCTGTTGCTAAATATATTAAATCTAAATTGAAATCTTCTCTGCTCTCTAATATATTTACCATTGGTTGTTTAAGCTTGTTTGTATCATAAAATAAATTTTTTAACAAATCACCCCAAAGTTCAGGCTTTTTTATCTTTTTCTTTGATAGTTCTTCATCTAATATTTTAATAAGTTTCAACCAAGGAGAATAAGAAAAAATCTTCTCTAAGCTGTAACATTGAACTTCAAAAATATGATATCCGTCCTTATTGTTTTCAAGTATCTCTTTCTTTAGAGTAGTTTTACCAATTCCACTTTCTCCGAATAATAATATGGATTTTGTGCTTATATTGTTGTTAAAATCTTCCAGTAATCTTTGTATTCTCTCAATTTCATAATTTCTATCGTACAATTTAATCTTGGAATCTTTTGATTTTTTTTGTTTATCTAAATATTTTAAAGCCTCTTTATAAATATCTTGAATCTCATCAGACGGTTCAATTCCAAGTTCTTCTTCCAAAATGTTTTTTAGATTATAATATTCATTTATTATTTTGTCATATCTTCCCTTAGATTGATAAATCTTAAAAAGATACAAATAACCAAACTCATCAAAGTTTTCAAGTGAAATGAGGCTCATTATATTGTTCTCCAAATCAGAAAAGCTTTTATCCTTATAATCCTTTTCAATCTTTGACTTTATGCTCTTAATATACATGTCTTTATAATAGTTTTTTTGTTCCAAGACCCAATACTCAAACTCAGTACAATCCTTTATATAAAGGCTTCCCAAAAAATCTCCCTTATATAAATTTAAATTGCTTATTGGATCTTTTTCAAATTCTATTACATCCACAAAAATATTTAGCTTTTCGTTTATAGTAAGAATTGTCTTATTTGGTGTCTCAATAACATCTTCACCGAAAGCCCTTTTGATTTTATAAATTGCATTCCTTAGACTTACCTTTGCCCTATTTTCATTAGACCTGCCCCAAAAAATAGCAGCAGCTTCATCCCTGGATACAACTTTCTTGAGCAAAATATAATATAATAGGGCGCTGACTTTACCAGGCGGCAAATAAATTTCTTTTCCATTTTCTGTAATTGTTGGATTACCAAATAATTTAAAATTAATATTTGCCATAAATCCTCCTTAATTATTCTTAAAAACTTTAGGTACCACTCCAAAAGCATCCTTAGATTGTAAAACTAGAGCTAACTCTTGGCTCAAAGCAAGAGGAGTTACAAAGGAATCAATAAAGAAACACTTGCCTGCAGTAGACCTTCCAACTTCAATAGATTTTTCAAGTCCCTGAGGATAGTCCTTAACTTCATAATCCAAAATTTCAATAAGAGCTAGCAAAAGTTCATTGTTATTTAAACCCTTATCGTAATCAAGCTTATAATAATCAACAAAATAATTATAAATTTTTTCCAACATCTTCAAGTATGCCAAGGAAGTCCAGTTAGGTAAAAAATCAATGTAGTTTTCTATTCCCTTATTTGAAAGTCCTTCCTGATCTATGTATATAGGAAGCTTATATAAATTTTCCTCCTCTAAAGACTTTTGGTTCACAAACTTAAAAGCTACCAAGTCTTCTAACAATTTATTTCTAAAATCATCTGCCTTAGAGGCTCTGTATCTAAAAATATCTTCAATGAGAACTTTTTTCTTTTCACTAACTTTATTTTCAATTTTTCCATAGTCTATTTTAACTTTTCCATCTAAATACTCATCAGAGTTAATTAGACAAATAATTAAGTCGCCTAAGGCATCTTCAACATCTAATTTTGAAGAAAGCTTAATAATTTGCTTTTTGCTTCTTTTAATTTTTTCGTCAAAAACAATTTCATCAGCCTCAATATCTCTCGCCTTGTCCAACAAATAATTTGCTAAGTTATTTATTAAAATGAAATTAAATAAATATAAAAAATTTTTTTCCAGTTCTCTTTGAGTCTTAATTTCATAATTACTTATTATTCTTTCAAAAAATTTGTAGTCATCTTTGTCCATATTTTCAACAACATTATTATAAATTTTCAAATCTAAAACTATTTCTTTAACATTATCGTAAGAAAAATAAATATTACTTTTGTCTGCACTTACATAAATTCTATTCATAATCCACCTCTTTTTATCTTTACTGTATTATATTATAATTACCGTTAATTTACCGTTAATTTACCGTTAATTTACCGTTAATTTACCGTTAATGCCGTTAATTTATCTTTTATTTTTTCACATATTTACAATGATATATTTTAAAATTTTGCAAAAATTAAAATACTTAAAAATTTCTGCAAAAGAAAAAGACTAGATCAAATGAGACCTAGTCTTTTAAATATGTATGCTGTTCAATATTTCATCGCTAAACTTACTTTTACTGCAGCGTCAACCTCATCCATAACGTCTTTGCCGAATTTACCGATTTTCTCTCTCAGCCTCTTTTTATCGATTGTCCTCAGCTGCTCCAAAAGAATCACAGAATTCTTTGGAAGCGGAACATCTTTAGCTCTCACATTAACATGGGTTGGTAACTTCGCCTTGTTAAGTTGAGATGTAATTGCCGCAACAATTGTAGTAGGCGAGTATTTATTACCAATGTCATTTTGAACAACAACTACGGGCCTTACTCCTCCCTGTTCTGAACCAATAACTGGTGACAGGTCGGCATAGAATATATCCCCTCTTTTTATCATCATAATTTTCACCTTTTAAGGCGAGAGAGATTTTAAAGATTGAACTATGAACAACCTTTATATTATTCTAACACAATTTTCATAAATATATACAAATAATAGAAATTAAATTTATTTTTTACAAATATTTAATAAATCTATTTCAAGTACATGGGCATGACAAAATTTATTGCAATCATAATAAATAAAGGAATGGTATATTTCATTGTTTCCTTTAAATTATATTTTGTTCCTCCTGGTAGGTAATGAACAATTGATGGCGCAAAAACTACTACAAACCAAAGCACTTGTACATAGATTGGTCCTCTAAACTGGTGAAAGAATTCTGCCACTCCAGTGATTGCAAGATATGTATAAAAAAGATCTAGGGCAAATAAAATTATGAAAAGTATTTTTCTATTTTTTAACATAATAACTCCTTTAAAAATTGTCTGAGAAAATTTTAGGCTTTTTCTTTACATTGACATCTTAACCATGGAAATTGTAAATAAAATTAAAACAACTATATAAATACCCATGGCTATTTTGTATCCCTTGCTCCAATTGTCCCTTTCTTTTTTTATCCAAATCAAATTTAAGACAAGAGCCAACAAGGCAGGCAAGGCTACAATTATTGGACTTCTATGATTTTTGACAGACTCTGACATAGTAATTAAGACAAAAATGTTTAGGATCTGCCAAAAGGCATGGACTTTAAACGGATATGATTTCATAAAATTTCTTCATCTACCTTTATTTTTATAATAAATTAATTTTAAGCTCTTTTAATATTTACATGTAAACATTTAATCAAAGTTCGGGTTACATTACTTTACTTTTATTATAAATCTTAAAAAAAAGAAAAACAAATTTATTTTTCTTCAAAATTTTTAAAAACTGTGCTTAGGTTTTCTATTAGGTCCCTTGCCCTTAGGCTGGTCTTGGAATTTTTACTTGCGAAGACATCTCCTGCAAGTCCATGGACATAAACTCCAAGCCTTGCCGCGTCAAATAGGTCATAATTTTTCATAAAGGCAGAAATTATTCCCGTCAAGACATCGCCTGATCCTCCACTTGCCATGCCAGAGTTTCCTGTTTTATTTATATAGACCCTTTCGCCATCTGTGACAATAGTCTTGTGCCCCTTTAAAACTAAAATCACTTTATATTTTTTTGCAAAGTCTACTGCGAGTCTCTCTCGATTATTTTTTATTTCTTCAAGGGATAAGCCAGTTAGCCTTGCAAATTCTCCTTCATGGGGAGTTAAAATCGTGGTAAAATTTTTTCTCTCTTCCAATAAATTTAGGTTCTTTGACAAAATATTTAAGCCGTCAGCATCTATTAAGAGATTTTTTTCTGTCTTTATTATTTTTTCAAAAACACCTTTGGCATATTCGCCAAGACCCATGCCTGGTCCCATGGCTATGGCGTCTATGCCATCTAAAAATTTCTCCATTTCATCTAAATCATCAAAGGACTTTGCTATGGGCTCGATGAATTTTATGGACATGATGTCAAAAATTTCTCTTGGCACTATGTTATAGACTAGACCTGCCCCTGCTTTTAGGGCTGCATTAGATGACAGATAAGATGAACCAGTCATGCCAAGAGAGCCGCCCACTATGGCAATCTTTCCAAAGTCGCCCTTATGGGTATCATCATCTCTATTTTTCCAAAGGGCTTTTAATTCTTCATCTAAGATTATTTTTTCCTCAAAATTTTTTCCTGCAAGATCATCTTCACATAATTTTGCCACAGCCACTGCATAATTTTTCTCGTGGCTAATGGATAAATAAAATTTTTTGTCAAAAACTTCAGCATGAGGAAGGTTTTCTATGTATTTTATTTTTATATCGTGAAAGGAAATTTCCCCAATTCCTGTAGTCATTGCCTTTGCCACAGCTTCTTTTGCAGCGTACATGCCTGCTATTCTCTCGTAGGGATTTTTTCTCTCTTCTATCCTTTTTATTTCATCTTCATTAAAAACTTTTGCCAAGAAATTTTCATGGTCAGCCATTATTTTTTTTATTCGATTTACTTCTACTATATCTATGCCTATCAAAGTCTCACCCCATTTGACAATTTCTTTATTTTAGATTATTATATCATAAATAGTATGAATATAAGACGGTGAAGATATACAGTAAGCGCAAGCTGAATTACAATATTGGAGTCTAATAAGTTTTGAGGCCTCGGCGAAGAAAGGTGGTACCACGAATGCGTCCTTTCATCCCCTGGTCTCTTTTTATTTTTTTGGAGGAATTTATGGAAAATGTATATGATATTTTAAGTGAGAGAGGTTACTTAGACCAATGCACTTATGAAGATGAACTTAGAGAAATGCTTGGCAGAGAGCCTGTAACTTTTTATGTTGGCTTTGATGCAACTGCAGACTCTCTAACTCTTGGTCACTTCATTCAAATTAGAGTAATGCAACACATGCAAAGAGCAGGTCACATTCCTATAGCTCTACTTGGCGGCGGAACTACAACTATTGGCGACCCATCTGGCAAGAGCGACATGAGAACTCTTATGGATAGAGAGACTATCGACTACAATGCCAACAGATTTAAGGAACAAATTTCACAATTTTTAGATTTTTCTGAAGGCAAGGGCTACATCGAAAACAATGCAGACTGGCTTTTGAAGTTAAATTTCTTGGAATTTGTAAGGGAAATTGGCGTTCACTTCTCTGTTAATAGGATGCTACAATTTGACTGCTACAAAAACAGAATGGAACAAGGACTTACTTTCTTTGAATTTTCTTACATGCTTATGCAATCCTATGACTTCTTGTATCTATATAGAAAGCATCACTGCAAGCTAGAAGTTGGCGGCTCAGACCAATGGTCAAACATCCTTGGTGGCTACGAACTTGTTAGAAAATTAGAAAATGACAAGGTTTATGCCATGACCTTTAAACTTCTTACTACTGCAGCAGGTATCAAGATGGGCAAGACTATGGCTGGAGCAATTTGGCTTGACCCAGAAAAGACTACGCCATACGAAATGTTCCAATACCTAAGAAACTGCGACGATCGTGATGTAATTAAATTTATGAAGCTTCTAACTATGCTTCCACTTGATAAAATTGCTGAATACGAAAAATTAGAAGGCGCTGAAATAAATAAGGCTAAAGAAGTTTTAGCTTACGAAGTTGTAAAAGACATTCACGGAGAAGAAGCTGCTAAGGCTGCCCTCGATGCTTCACATTCACTTTTTGGTGGAGAAAAAGATTCTGAAGACATTCCTGCAACAGAAATGCCAGCAGAAAAATTTGCTGAACCTGTTGGAATTTTAAATTTAATGACTGAACTTGGTCTAATTAAGACAAATTCTGAAGGCAGAAGGCTAATCACTCAAGGCGGAGTTTCCCTTGATGATGAAAAAATAAGTGATCCTAAGCTTGAACTTACTAAGGACGATTTCAAAAATGGAGAAATAATAATTAGAAAGGGCAAGAAAGTTTACCACAAGGTTATTTTAAAGTGAGGTTAATATGAATTTAGAACCAAAAAAAGTTTTTGATTATTTTGAAAAATTATCACAAATCCCTAGAGAATCTGGCAACGAAAAAGCTGTCTCTGACTTTTTAAAAAAATTTGGAGAAGATGCTGGCTATGAAGTTGTCCAAGATGATTCTTTAAATATTATTATGGAAGTGCCTGCTACAAGGGGCATGGAAGATAGAGAAAAGGTGATCTTGCAAGGTCACATGGACATGGTTTGCGAAAAGGGCAAGGACTCAGACCACAACTTTTTAACTGACCCAATTGAACTAATAGTTGATGGCGACAAGCTTCATGCCAATGAAACAACTCTTGGTGCTGACGACGGCATTGGAGTTGCAATGGCAATGGCACTTGCAGAAGAAGAACATGGTCCCCTTAAAATTATTGTAACTGTGTCCGAAGAAACTGACATGCACGGAGCAAAGGATCTTGAGGCAAAATATCTTGAAGGCAAGTATTTGATCAACATCGACTCAGAAGAAGAAGGCATCCTAACAGTTTCTTCTGCCGGCGGAAAGTTACTTCATTCAAAATTAAAAGTTGATAGAGAAGATTACTCTGGCGAAGCTTTTGCACTTAACCTTCACGGCTTTTTGGGCGGCCACTCTGGCATGGAAATTGCCAACAACAAGGGCAACATGATTAAGGTTATTGCAGAAATTTTAAATAAGCTTGATGACGCAAAATTAATTTCCCTTGACTGCGGCACAAAGCAAAATGCAATCCCAAGAGAAGGTAAAGTTTCTCTAGTATGTGACGAAGATAAATTAAAGGATGCCATAGAATTTGCAAGGGACAAATTTAAGGGCGTTGAAGGCGAATTAATTATAGAATGTGAAAAAATTTCTCATGAGGGAAAAGTCCTAACAGCAGAAGATACTGAAAAACTTGCAAAATATTTACTTGAACTTCCAACTGGACCTCACACATTTATTGACGAGGCTAAAAAAGTTCTTGAATCATCATCAAACCTTGCCATAGCAAAACTTCTTGATGACACAGTAGATGTTTTCGTTTCACTAAGATTTGCATCCTCATCACTTTCTGAAGACTTTGGAAATATTTATATGGATATAGTGAAAAAATTTGGCGCAGAAGCTGAATTTGAAAACCCATATCCTGAATGGGAATACAAAAAAGAATCTCACTTTAGAGAAATCGTAAAGGACATTTACAGGGAAATGAAGGGAGAGGAAATGGAAGAAGAGTTCACTCACGGTGGACTTGAATGTGGCGTCTTCTTCGAAAAAAATAGGGACCTTGACATTATTTCTATTGGACCAGACATTAGAGGGGCTCACTCACAAAAAGAAAATCTTTCAATTTCTTCAACAAAGAGAGTTTATGACCACCTTGTAAAAGTTTTAAAGGCTCTTTAATAAAAAATTTATGGCTGTCATGAGGCAGCCTTTTTTATTGCAAAAAAAGAAACCCCTAGGGGTTTTCTATGTAGTAAATATGTATTGGTTTATAAATTTTTTATGGCTATGACTTCGTTGTCATTTAAAATCAATTGGTCAGTAAGGGCCTCAACTATTAAAAGTCCCCTGCCATTACATCTTTTTTGGGTACAGTCATATAGAGCCGTGTCGAAGTCCACGCCCCTGCCCTCGTCTTTTACAATAATTTTTAAAGAATCCCTGTCCAAAATTAATTTTAAACAAACTTTTTTGTTCAGGTCTTCTTCGTTGCCATGCATTGCTCCATTGACAACTAGTTCATTTAAAATAACTTTTATATCAAATAATTTTTCTTGGTCTCTTATATAGGGATTTAGATCTTTCATAGCCGAATCCAAAAAATTTTTTATTAAAGATAAATCGCTATTAACAAATCCTTTAAATTTATATAAAGTATCCATAGTTCTCACTCCATCTACCTAGAAATTACCCAATACTTCTTCCCTTTAAACTCAAAAGATTTTGTCTAATTTTATTAATTTTAAAATTTTACTGTATTATATTTATCAATTTGTTATAATTGAATTAGGCTTGAAAGAGCAAGAATTTTATTAGGAGGAAGATAGAATGAAAAAATACGAATGCTCACTTTGCGGATATATTTATGATCCAGCAGTAGGCGACGAAGACAATGGAATCAAAGCAGGAACACCTTTTGAAAAACTTCCTGAAGATTGGGTATGCCCACTTTGTGGAGCTGAAAAATCTGATTTTGAACCAGCTGAATAATAATATTAAAGGAGGCTCACGCCTTCTTTTTTTTGTGTAAGTTTTTACAAATTTATAAAATATTTTAGAGTTTTGCAAAAAACCCTCTTTACAACTAGTAAAGAGGTCCCTTATTAATCTTCTTCTAAAATTTTTTTCCACTTGTCTAGGCTGTCTAGTTCTTCCTTTGAAAGCACAGGAAACTGTGGATCCATTTCCCTTAGTTTTTCCACAATAACTTCGGACACCAAGTACCTTGAGAACCATTTTCTGTCGGCTGGCACAATATACCATGGTGCTCTCTTTGTAGATGTTTTAACAAGCATGTCGGCATAGGCCTTCATGTAGTCGTCAAAATATTTTCTCTCTGTAATGTCAGAGGAGGCGAACTTCCAATTTTTTTCTGGCCTGTCAATTCTCTCCATTAATCTCTTCTTTTGTTCTTCCTTAGAAACATGAAGGAAGAATTTTACAATTGTAGTTCCATTGTTGGAGAGATAGTCTTCAAAATTATTAATCTCTTCAAACCTCTTTTCCCAAATGTCCTTAGTGACTAAGTTTTTTGGGAAGGGTTGGTGCAAAACTAAATTGTGAACTCTTGACACAAGGACATCTTCGTAGTGGCTTCTGTTGAAGATTCCAATTTCGCCACGAGGAGGAAGTTCTTTTGCAACTCTCCAAAGATAATCGTGGTCTAGTTCGCCGTCACTTGGCTTTTTAAAGGGAACAACCTTGGTGCCCTGTGGATTTACTCCCGTCATAATATTTTTTATGAGGGAGTCTTTGCCTGCAGCGTCCATGGCTTGAAGGACTATGAGTAGGGATTGATTGTTTTCTGCGTAAAGCCTTTCGTGGTATTCACGCATCTTTGCAATATTTTCTGGAATTAAAACTTCCTTTACCTCTTCCTTTTGTAGTTTTCCATTGTAGGAAGTTGGCACATCGTACAAGTTTAATTTTTTCTTTTCACTTACTAAATATTTTTCAGTATTCATTAGAAGCCCGCCCTCTCCTTTGAAAATATAATTGCTGCTTCCAGCATTTGCGTCGTGATTTGATGGGAAGTCATGTCAAAAATTTGAAAGTCCAAAAGTTTTTTGTCGCCGTAAAATTTTTCGATTTCCCTTGTAAAGGACTCTTGCCCTCTTGGGTCAATTACATCGTCGTCTTTCCCGTTGTATAAAACCATGGGTCTATCCTTAAAAATTTCTGGGCTAGCCATGGGATCCATGTCTAGGAAAAATTCATTGATCCTAAATTCTTCTTCCTCTATCTTTTCTTGGTCCTTAATTTTATTTACTGAATCAACAAGGGCCTGCCAATTGTTTACGCCATTAAAGATAAATGCCATCTTCAAATCCTTCTTAAAGGCATAGAGACCACCAGCAGTTATGGCACCCATGGAGTGACCGCCCACTGCAATTTGACTGTCAGGATATTTTTCCTCCACGAAATTAAAAATTGAGGGCGCCTCTTCAATATTGTGCATGATGACCCTTAAAATATATTTTGCCTCCATGGACTTATCCTCGTAATCTAAATTTATATCATTTCTCTCTCCGTGATATCTTGCTTCAGGAAGGATTACCCTATAGCCATAACTGGCAAGAATATTGCCGCGGAAAATTTGATTTTTCATTGAAGACCCCCAGCCGTGATAAAAAACTATGGTCTTATTTGTTTTTTCCCTTGGCTCAATTATAAGGGCTGGCACATCGCCTATCTTTACCTTGTCTATATTTGAATAATTCATTTTTAAATACTCCATAATACACCTCACCTACATTATATCCAAAATATTCTTAAAATAAAATTTTTCCATATTTTATTTTAAGCGACCCCATTAAGTGATATATTATTAGCGGTGATACTTTGAAATACGAATTAAATTATGAAGAACTTCATGAAATGATAAAAGGCGGCAAAAAAATTATCTTTGTGGACATGAGAAGTCCCAAAGAATTTTATGACTATAGAATTCCTGGCGCAATAAACCTTCCCATACTTGAGGATGATGAGAGAGAAGTTGTTGGAAGAACTTATGTAAAAGAAAGCGTGGAGAAGGCAAAGTATCTTGGCATAAATTTTGCCAAGGACAAACTCCCAGCCTACTACGAAAAAATTATTGATTTGAAAAAATCTTGTGACGACCTAGTCCTTTACTGCTCTCGTGGTGGTTACAGGTCCAATATATTTTTTACTTTTCTTAGAGCTTTAAATGTTGATGTAAAAAAATTAATTGGCGGCTACAAGTCCTACAGAAAATATATACGCGAAAATTTAGATTCTTTAATAAGAGAAAAAAATTTTATTGTTCTCTGCGGCAAAACTGGTGTTGGAAAAACTGAAATTTTAAATAAATTAAAAGGTACTTATCCTGTCCTTGACCTTGAAGAGCTTGCCAACCACAGAGGCTCAAACTTTGGTGGCATAGGACTTAGTAATCAACCTTCTCAAAAATATTTTGAGTCCCTACTATTTGACACCTTAAATGGATTCGGTGAAGATGAAAAAATTATTTTCACTGAAGGAGAAAGCTCAAAAATTGGAAATATTCAGCTGCCAAAAACTTTAATAGAAAAAATTTCTTCTGGCAGAAAAATAATAATTGAAGACCCTATAAATAGTCGCATAAAAAGAATTAAGAGAGACTACAATTTATCAGATAGAGATGAAATTTATAAGTCCCTTTTGGAAATCAAAAAATTTATTTCTCCTGAAAGGGAAAAATTATATTTAGAAAAATTCCAGGAGGGCGACTACGATTTTTTAATAAGAGATCTTCTAATAAATTATTATGACCCCCACTACAAAAAAAATTACAGCAAGGATGACTTGCACTTGGCAAATGATTCTGCTGTAATAAAAAATATTTTAAATTTTAAAAATTCTATTTAACTTCCCATGAAGGTGGCGTAACTCCTCTCTCCAATAAAAATTTATTGGCACGGGAGAAGGGCCTTGAGCCAAAGAAACCTCTATTGGCAGAAAGTGGTGACGGGTGGACGCCTTCTATTATGAGGTGATTTTCATTATTTATAAATTTTTTGCGAGCCTTGGCATGGTTGCCCCAGAGTATATAGACCACAGGCTCTTTTTTTTCGTTTATTTTTTCTATAACTGAGTTGGTAAAAATTTCCCAGCCGATTTTTGAATGGCTCATGGGTTCATGTGCCCTTACAGTTAAGGTTGTGTTTAAGAGCATTATTCCTTCATCTGCCCAAGACTTTAAGTAGCCCGTCTTTGCTATAGGAATACCTAAATCAGAATTTAATTCCTTATAAATATTTTGAAGTGAAGGTGGAATCTTCACTCCTTCCTTTACAGAAAAGGCAAGTCCATGGGCTTGACCCACATTGTGATAGGGGTCTTGACCAAGTATTAGGACCTTTAAGTCCTTGTAAGAAGTGTAGTGAAAGGCGTTAAAAATATCTTGAGCTTGTGGAAATATTTGGTGATGTCTGTACTCTTCTATTAAAAGTTTTCTCAGGTCCTTATAGTAGTCTTTTTCAAATTCTTCTTCCAATATTTCTTGCCAGTCATTTTTAAAAATTTCCTTCACAAGATCACCTCCTGAAAAAATCAAAAATACTTTTCTTCAATGTTGGGTCGATGAGCTCTTCCAATTCCTTTCTGCTTTCATTAGTTGAGAAGATGACAAGTCTGTCGCCCTTTTCAATTTTTGTGTTGCCCCTTGGTATTACTGCCGAGTTATCGTATCTGATTATACCGCCAATAATAATTTCTTTGTGAAGATTGATTTCAGATAATTTTTTGCCAATGTATAAAAAGTCGTCGGGGATTTTTATTTCATAAACTTGCGCCTTGCCGCCAAACATATAATTTATTGAGACCTTCATGTCAGTGTTAATTGCTTTTATAATTTCATTTGCCACAATGACCTTTGGGTCCATGACCCTATAAATACCCAGGCTCTCTAAAATGCTGTCGTAATTGTTGTCTCCTTGAATTATTATATTTCTTGAAATGCCGTGGCTTCTCGCCAAGAGTCCAAGAACTATATTTAACTCGTCAGAATCCGTCATGGAAATAAAAACTGCATCCCTTGAAATATTTTCTTCCTCAAAAATTTTGTCATTCTTCAAACTTTTATTGACAACAAAGGCTCTTGGAAGATTTCTTCTAAGGTCTTCAAATTTTTCTCTATTGGGTTCAATTATTTTTAAATTAATATTTTCAAGGTTGGAGATCATTCTGTTAAAGGTCATGTCACCTGATGCAATGACTACATCGCGCACTTCTTCCCTTTCCTTTATCTCAAAGTGAGAGTATTTGAAGTTTCTTATGTCAGAAGAAAGACCCATAAGATACATATAATCGCCGCTCTTTAAAGTAGTTTCGCCGTCTGGCACAATTAAGTCTCCCTCTCTTAGTATTCCAACGACTAAAATCGTGGAAAGAGAGCCTATGTCCTTTATCTTTAAATTTTCAAACTCTTCGTCCATGTCAATATAGTGACCTGTGACTTCAATCTTGCCCTTGCCAAAATAATCTGCCTCATAATAATTTGAAGAGCCAATTAATTTTGTGGCAAGTTTTGCTGACTCAAGGCTTCTGTTAAAAATATTTACAACATTGGGAAGGGAGTTTTTTATAATGCCAATTTCAGAAATATTTTCCATTTCGTCGAGGCGCAAAATAATTTTTACATCAAGACCCTTAAAAATTGATGCCATTATTAAATTTGTCTTGTCGCTATCTGTTGCTATAATTGCGTAGTCATATTTTTCTAAATCAAAATTTAGCATAAAATTTTCGTCTAATACATCTCCTTTTATTTTTGTCACAGTGTTGGTGATGCTTCCAAAATTTAATTCTTTCCTATCAACTATGTCTATGTCAAACTTTTCTAGGCTTAATGTATTTGCAATTGTAGAGCCAACTTTTCCTGAACCGATAATTAAAATTTTCATTATAATTTAATAATTTCCTTTCTTCTTCTGCCCTTGGAGAAAAGCGCGAGAATAGTAAAGAATTCAAGCCTTCCAAGTAGCATGAGAGCACTAAAATATAATTTAAAAAAGTCATTATAAAAAGCAAAATTTTTTGTTGGACCAATGTCGCCAAATCCTGGTCCCACATTTGAAAGTGTAGTTGCAACAGAAGAATATCCTGTTATTACATCTACACCAGAAAGCGTAACTATGGCAGTAGAAACTATTGCTATAACAAAGTAAGTCCCTAGATAGGCGTTTATGCCAAGAACAACTTCATCGGACAAGGTCTTTCCATCGGCAATAATTGGAAGGACTGCCTTTGGGTGTGTCGCCTTTCTCATTTCTCTTTTGATTAATTTTAATAAAATAGAAATTCTCGTAATTTTTATGCCGCCGCCAGTGGAACCTGCGCAGCCTCCAAAGATCATGAGGATGAGCAAAATAAACTTAGAAAAACTTGGCCACAATTCATAATCTGCATTGGCAAAACCAGACGTTGATGATATTGATGTAACTTGAAAGGCTGAATCTCTAAAGGCCAATAAAAGTGATGGATAACCTTTGGAGTATAAATCAAGAGTAATGAAAAAAATGGCAGCAAGAGTTATTAAAATCCAAAGTTTTAACTCGTCGTTTTGTAAAACTTCCTTGAATTTTTTTCTCGAAATAAGAGAATAAATTGTAAAGTTTGTTGCACTTAAAAACATAAAGACGGCGAGGATAAAGTGAACTGCATTGCCCTCATAGGACATGAAGGAGTCGTTGTAAGATGAGAATCCTCCAGTTCCAAGTACGCCAAAGGTATGAACAAAGGAGTCAAAAACTGGCATACCTGCAATTTTTAAGCAGGTAAAAAGTGCAGCTGATAAAATAATGTAGATGATATATAGTCTTTTTGATGATTGAGAAATTGTGGACTCAATCTTTCCTGCCACTGGTCCCGGTGACTCTGCCTTAAAGATTTGAAAACCACCTATGCCAAGTTTTGGCAGTAGACCAACTGTAAAGACAAGTATTCCCATACCGCCAATCCAGTGGGTGATAGATCTCCAAAGGATAACTGACCTTGGGAAGGACTCTATGCCTGATATAACTGTGGCACCTGTTGTGGTAAATCCTGATACAATTTCAAAAAAGGAATCTACATAGGTCATATTAGCTGCAATAAAAAGTGGAATTGCTCCCACAAGAGATACTAGTATCCATGATGCTGTAACAATTAAGATTCCATCCCTTGGCGAAAGTGATCTGCTTTTAATTTTTAAGTTAATTAAAATTAATCCCAATAGGATAGCTATTGCCATTGGGATTAAAAAACCAGGGGCACTTCCATCCTTCTCCACTAAGCTAAGTATGAGTGATGGTGCCATAAAGGCTGTCTCTATTAATAAAATATAACCCAGTATTTTTGAAATAAGTTTATAATTCATTATGATTTCCTCGATTCTTAAAAGACATTATTGCGTCCTTAATTTTTCCTTCAGAGGAGAAAATCTTTTGCATTCTCGGTGCAACTTCGTGCATTGAGAATAAAATAATTCTGTCGCCTGCTTCAAGGACTGTCTTTCCATTAGGAACTAACATTTCATTATGCCTTATAACTGCAATAATTAAAATCCCCTCAGGAAGATTTAAGTTTTCAAGTGCCTTGCCGCAGACCAATTGCTTTTCTTTTATAATTAATTCTGCACATTCCACTTGTCCATTTAAGAGAAGATGAAGTGAAAGGGAAGACTTGCCTCTTATTTCCTTTAACATCTCTGCTGCAGTGATATAGGAAGTGTTAAAAACTGCATCTATGTCTAGCTTGTCCAAAATCTTGTCGTAATTAGTTCTGGAAATTTTTGCAACGGACTTATAAATTCCCGTTTGCTTTGCCACAAGGCTCATGAGTAAATTTGCCTCGTCAATACCAGTCGCTGCTACAAAGGCATCATAAGTGTGGACCATTTCTTCTTCAAGGATGGCAAGATCTGTTCCGTCGCCATTTATTATCTCTGCACCTGGAACCATTTCCTTTAGCTCCAGACATCTCTCTCTATTTATTTCAACTATTGTGACGCGAATATTTTCCTTTAATAAGAGCATGGCAAGGTAAAGACCTGTCTTTCCTCCCCCCAAAATCATTGTGCTTCTAAGGGGTTTGGTCTTACTTACGCCTGTATGCTCTTTGTCAAAAATTTCTATATTTTCTGATTTGCCTGCTAGGATTATTACATCATTTTCTTCAAGAACTGTACGACCATTTGGGATGATTGCATCTCCACTTCTTGAAATTGCAGAAATAAGTAGGTCGTTGATCTTTTCGATGTCCATAATTCTCTTGCCAATAAAGTTTGGATCCTTGCCAATATTAAATTCAACAAGAGAAACTTTTCCGCCAGCAAATTCGTCGGAGTAAAGTTGGTATCTCTTCATGAGATACTTTACTATGGACCTTGCAGTGGCATTGTCTGGATTTATAATTTTATCTATCTCTAATTCTTCAGATATAAAGTCTAAATGCTTTCTGTATTCTGGGTCTCTGACTCTGGCTATGGCATATTTTGCACCAAGTTTTTTTGAAATTGTGCAAAGTATTACATTTGCCTCGTCATTAGTAGTAGTTGCTATGACATAATCAAATAGGGAGATGTCAAGCTCTTCCAAGACGCCAAAGTCTAGTGCATTTGCACAAATGCTTAAAACATCTAGTGAGTTTGAAATATATTCAATTACATCTTCATCACTATCTACTACAGTTACTTCATAATCTTCATCTATAAGTGAAGCTGCAAGCCTATAACCTAATTTTCCAGCACCTACAACTAAAGCCTTCATATTCCCTCCTAAAAAATCGCATCAAGAATTATTTCGAAATCATAATCCTTGTAAATTGATTTTAATTTATCAATGAGCTCTTTTTTCAGAGCCTCTTTTTCCCTTGCATTGGAAACAGAATCGGCATTGTAATCAATGTCGATGTAAATTTTTTTATCTTCAAGCACTATGTCGTGAAAAGAATAAATATTTAAACTTTCCCTAATAATTTTTTTGAGATCTCGCGAAACTGATCTAATAATATCTGAGCTGGAGCCCAGTGGGTCAGCGTGAATAATGAGTTTTATGCCCAAAAGTTCAGATACTTCTCTTTCTACCTTATCTACTATATTGTGTGCCTCTTCCAGTGTCAAATTATAATCTAGGGCTGCATCAATTAAGACGATAATATTGTCTGGTCCAAAGTCTGTCACCATCATATTGTGGACATTGGAGATTCCATCATAAGTTGAAACCTTAGACTTTATCTCGTGCTTAGTCTCTTCACTTAAGCCCCTGCCTAGTATAATAGAAATTGTTTCGTAGATGAGAGAAATTGCAGTGTATAAAATAAATAGGGCAACAAGAACTCCCACATAGCCGTCTAAAATTTTTCCCGTAAACTTTTCTATAACTATGGCGACAATTACAACGAGAGTTATAAGGGTGTCGCTAAGTGAATCCTTCTCCTGTGCCTTTAATGTCGTCGAGTCAATCGCCCTTGCCACTTGAGCATAAAGTGAGGCTTGCCAAAATTTTATAAAGACAGTAATTATTAAAACTACTATTGTAGATTTTGGATAAGTTATGGCGACTGGGTGAAGAATTTTTCCCACAGAAGTTCTCAAAAATTGAAAGCCAACTGATAGGACGATTCCACTTACAACAAGTGATATTAAATATTCAAGCCTGCCATGACCATAGGGGTGGTCTCTGTCCCTCGGCTTTGCAGCAAGTTTTATGCCAATAATTGAAATAATTGAGCTCACACAGTCTGTAATATTATTTACTGCATCGGACAAAATAGAAATAGAGCCTGTAAAAGTATATAGAATAACTTTTAAAAGAGCTGCCAATATATTTGATATAAGTCCAAGAAAGGAAGTCTCCTTAGCAATTTTTGCCCTGTCATAGCCATAGGCGTTGTGACCTCTTTTTAAAATTAGCTTTGCTAACATTTATCCTCCATAAATAAAAACAGGCTGTCCGCCCATCTTTTAAGATTTATTTTAGTTACAGTTATTATAACACTGAAATATGAGTAATAAAAGGAAAAGAAGACACTTTAACTTTTGATAAAGTTTTATAATTAAAAGTTTTAGAAAAATTTCGCGAAAAAAATGTACCAAAAATTTCTGGTACATTTAAAATATTTTTTAGTTTATTTTCGTCGCTTAATTTTAACTTACAGCTTAAATAAATTTTTTAAGCTTAGGTAGAAGTAGTCCCTCTGAAACTTCTTCTGCCTTTTCCTTTGAGCCTAAAATTTCTACTAGCTTTACTCCAAGTAAAATTGCAAGGGCAGGACCCATGGCTGTTATTATATTATCTTCCACTACAACAGCTTCATCTAGGGGATTGTCCACCTTAAGTCTAGCTTCAACTCCTGGGTAGCAAGTGAACTTGCCGCTCTTTAAAAGGCCTGCTGCATCAAGAACTTGTGGACCTGCACAAATGGCAGTTACAATTCTTTCGTCGTCGTTAAATACATTGGCGCACTCAACAACTTTCTTGTCTCTCATTAAATTTGTTGCGCCAGGTTGTCCTCCTGGAATGTACATTGCCCTGTAGTCTTCAATGTTTATTTCGTCAAAAGTTTTGTCAGCAAGGACTCTTACATCGTGAGCTCCTCTCACTTCATTTCTGTCTGTTATTGAAACTGTATCAACTACTAAGTCAGCCCTTCTCAAAACATCTACAATAGTTAGCGCTTCAATTTCTTCAAAACCATCTGCCAAAAATACTAATAAATCTTTCATGTCGACCTCCTATTTATTCATAATAGAATCCACTGCATTTATAATTGCAGATCTAAAACCGTCTCTTTCTAAAGATTTTACTCCCTTAATAGTTGTGCCAGCAGGTGTAGTAACTTGGTCCTTTAACTCACCTGGGTGAAGACCAGACTCTCTTACCATCTTGGCAGAGCCTGCCACTGCTTGTGAAATTACCCTATATGCCATATCTCTAGTCATGCCATGAGACACTGCTGCGTCTGCTGCCGCTTCTATGTACATATACACATAGGCTGGCATGCAACCAGAAACTGCCTCATAAATTTTTATATTTTTTTCTTCCACAATTTCAGTTTCGCCAAAGGAAGATAAAATTTCCCTAAGTTCACTTAGTTCATCCTCAGATATATTTTCACCAGGACAAATTCCCGTCATTGAAGATAAAATTTTTGCAGGCGTATTTGGCATTGCCATTAAAAGTTTTTTGCCTGGAAGTTTTGCCTCAAGTTTTTTCAAATCGTAACTTGATGTAACTGAAATTATTATTTGATTTTTAACTTCCTTTTTAATTTTATCTAGGACTTCGTCATAGACATAGGGCTTAATTGTTAAAATCACTGCGTCAGCATTTTTCACTACATCAACTTCTGAGTCCATAATTTTTGCCTTTTCAAAATTCTTAAAGGCCTCTCTCTTTTCCTCACTCCTATCGTAGAGAAAAGTTTCTATATTATTATTTAAAAGACCATGGGCCATGGCAGAACCCATATTGCCAAGACCTATTATTCCCATCTTCATCTCTATCACTCCTTAAGTAGATTATACACGATATTACTTAAATTTTCATTTGTGTGCTATAATTAATGCGGTGATTTAATGAAAAATATTTCAATCTTAAAATTATTTTTAACATTTTTTAAAATAAATGCCATTACCTTTGGTGGCGGCTACACAATTGTGCCTGTCATCAAGGATATTTTTGTACAAGACTTAGAACTTATTGAGGAAGATGAAATGATGGACATAGTTGCCATCTCTCAAGGTGGACCTGGCGCCATGGCGATTTCTTGTTCAGTCTTAACTGGCTACTACCTAAGGGGACCTCTGGGGGCGATAACTTGTCTTGTGGCATCATCCCTTCCCTGCCTAATAATTCTATCTGTGATTTCAAATTTTTATCAAGAGTTTAAAAGTAACTTTTTTATAAACTCTGCCCTTGAAGGCATAAGTGGAATAATCTCTGCAGTTTTATTCATCACAGTTTTTCGCATGGGAAAATCTTCCTACAAGAAGAACCCAAGATTTAGCGCTGTTATGATTATCCTCGTCTTCTTAGTTGCCTTCTTCACAGATATTAACACAGGACTTATTATTTTATTCTGTGCCCTTGCAGGAATTTCTTATTTTAGTGTAATGGAGAGATACAAAAATGTTTGATTTATTTTTTATTTTCTTTAAAATTGGATGCTTTGCCTTTGGTGGCGGCTACGCAGTAATACCCCTCATATCAAAATATGTTGTCGAAGAAAATGCCTGGATCTCCACTAGAGAATTTATAGACTTAATTTCAATTTCACAAATGACTCCAGGACCTATTGCCATAAATTCAGCAACCTTTGTAGGTCAAAGCATAGGCGGAATAATTGGCTCTATTGTTGCCACAACTGGCCTCGTTCTACCACAGTTTATACTCATGATGATCCTGGGCTACTTTCTCTTTAGCAAAAATAAAAAATTTAAAATTATGGACTACTCCCTTCTTGGCATAAAGGCTGGAGTTGTTTCATTAATTTTTATAACTACCTTAAAATTATTTCATTCATCAGTTTTTCCAAAGGGAATTAACTTAGATGGCATGAGTCTTGCCGCCCTAATTTCCTTTGTCCTTGGCTTTGTCCTTTACCTAAAAAAAACAGACCTATTTAAGTTAATAGGTCTCGGTGCAGTCATTGGCATTGTAGTAAAACTCGCAATAAATTATATATAAGATTAATCCTCCTTAATAATTTAAGGAGGATTTTTTAAAATAAACAATCTTCAATTAAGTCTTTATTTTTTAACTTGTCTATCCATTCTTTTGGAATTTCATCAAAGCCATAAATTATTCCAGCAAGTCCACCAGTAACAGCTGCCGTTGTGTCTGTGTCGTCGCCAAGATTTACTGCCTTTAGGACTGCATCTTTATAATTATTAGTATTTAAAAGGCACCACAAAGAAGCCTCTAGGGTGTGAAGGACAAAACCAGTTGACTGAATCTCATCCTTGGACTTATTTTTTAAATCATCAAGTCCCAAGTCTTCTAATTTTTCCCCAGCAATTAATTTTCTAGCAAGGTGAACATAATCAAGGCAAGCCTTCCTAGAAATTTCGTGAGCGTGAGTTATGCTAGAAACTTTTTCGATTTCAGCTTCGCTGGCATCAGTAAAGGCAAGGGGCAAAATTCTCATGAGTGATCCGTTGCCATTGGAATAATAATCATCCATACCACGATTTAAAGTAAGGGCTTCTCTAGTTGTGCCGCCAACATCAAAGACCCTGCCATCAGCTGTAAACTCGTCATCAAAGAGCCAAGCCTTAAAATTTTTCCTAATGTCTTCGATGTCCACCCTACCCTTGTCCTTAATGGACTTGCAAGTGGCAAGAGTCATGCTGGTATCATCAGACCAAGTGCCTGCTTCCTTATTCCAAGTCCCAAAGCCAACACAGTCCTGGCAGATGAAAGTTCCCCTTTCCTTAAATTCAAAGGGAACTCCCAAGGCATCAGCAACAGCAAAGCCATATACAGCATCTCTTAACTTAGTCATAAAAACTCCTTTCATAAAAATTTTCCATAAAACAATAACTAAGACTCAAAAAGAATCTTACTTTTTAAATATTTCTTCTTTGTCTCCTGTTAATGGCAAAAATAATTAACTTGTCATATTCTTTCTTTGCAAGAAGCTTATAAATTTTTATAAACTCAATCTTCATAAGTTACAGCAATTGGCTTTGCATAATAAACAAAAATCATTGCATCATATAAATCTTTTGGGATTTCCTTTACTCTATAACTTGTTGGAATAAATTTCATAAGTGGAGAATATCCTTCGCCCAAACTTCCCATATTAATCTCTTTATTTATAAATTCAAATGTTTCACCATCTTGAACTTTTGTGAAATCTAAATAGTATTTCCCCTTAAATTTTCTCGCACTGTAAGCTAAAGGATCTGCAGATACAAAGACATGGTTTGCCCTCTTATTATCTGGACCAATCTCATTAATATTTACAATGCCCTTATAAAAGTCTGTGCCAATAATAAAATACTTTTCTCCAAAAATTTTCTTTAGGTGAGACCCCATTGGCTCATAAAACTTTTCACTTTTAGCAAGATGACCATTGTGACCAGAAATTAAAATCAAATCATTTCCCTTTGATTTTTCAAAATCACTTATCCACTTAACATTTTCAGCCATAAATTCATCTCTCACCTTGTTTGCTTTTGGGTAATCATTAAAATCCAATTCATAATATTTTATGCTGTCCAAGACATTTGTAAGAGCTCTTGAAACAAGCCTTGCAGAGTTAGAAGATAGGCTGTCGACATGTGCTTTTATTTCTAATAACAAATCCTCTCTATCTTTTATCTGTGAAATCTTAAAATTTTTATATTTAATAAAGGAAAACTCCTCTTGCAAGTCTTTGTCTTGTAAGATATTGTTGTTTTTACAAAAATCTAAAATTAATTCCATAGATTTTTCAGGATTTTGCATATCAAAGCCGTAAAAAGAAAGTTTGTCCTCATCCTTTGCCCTTTGATTGTAGTCAAACATATAATTTATGAGGTCATTCATATTCTTTGTGTGATAAATATTAAAAGAGAAAAGGCTAGAAATATTTTCAGCTCTTTTATTTCCATGAATGTAATTATTTATCATCATGCCCTCGCCAAAATCTGCTTCAAGGCAAAAATTTTTTAAATTATTTTTTTCAACTAAAGTCTTTAGAACTTCTAATCTTAAATCTTGAAAATCAGAATTGCCGTGAGTGGCTTCCCCAAGTCCCACAACTTTTACATAGTCATCTAAATTTATTTGGCTTAGGTCTTTGCCATAGACCTCAATATCAGAAATATTTTTCCTTGCATTTAACTCAGGGATTTTAATCCATAAAAAATCTCCAAGCCCTGCAAGTAAAATAAGAGCTACTAAAAAAATTAAAATCCCTTTAAAAATTTTCTTTATCATTTTCTCACCTTCTTTTTTACATTATAAATTTTAAAAATAAAAAAATAAAGACTCCCCTAAGGAAGTCTTTAAGTCAAAATTTAATTTATAGAACTGCTTGTGCTGCTGTTATGATTGCTAGTGAATATACTTCGTCTTCTGAGCAACCACGAGATAAGTCGTTTACTGGGGCATTAAGTCCTTGAAGGATAGGTCCAATTGCTTCAAATCCACCAAATCTTTGAGCGATCTTGTAGCCAATGTTTCCTGCTTCAATGTTAGGGAATACAAATACATTTGCGTGTCCTGCAACTTCTGAACCTGGTGCTTTTTTCTTTGCAACAGATTCTACGAAAGCTGCGTCAAATTGTAATTCGCCGTCAATTGCCATGTCAGGATTTTTTTCCTTAGCCATTTTTGTTGCTTCTGCTACCATTGTTACTCTTTCGTGAGATGCTGAACCCTTAGTTGAGAAAGAAAGCATTGCAATCTTTGGATCCATGCCAAATTGTCTTGCTGTTTCATTTGATACTACTGCTACTTCTGCAAGTCCGTCTGCATCAAGGTCGATGTTAATAGCACAGTCTGCCATTAAATACATTTCTTCGTCTCTAAGCATGATAAAGGCACCTGAACATCTCTTGTATCCTTCTTTTGTCTTTATGATTTGAAGGGCTGGTCTAACTGTATCTGCAGTTGTGTGAGCTGCACCTGATACAAGTCCCTTAGCTTTTCCCATGTAAATAAGCATTGTTCCAAAATAGTTGTGGTCTTTTAAGATTTCTGCTGCTTGTTCTTCGTTTACTTTTCCTTTTCTTCTTTCAACAAAAGCCTTAACCATTTCATCTTTAGCTTCATAGTTAGCTGGGTCTAGAATTTCAAGGTCTCCTAGTTTTATGCCTTCTTTTTCTGCTAAAGCTTCAAGTTCTTTTTTATCTCCAAGAACTATTGGTTTAATATCTCCATCTTCATTAAGTCTAATTGCTGCTCTTAAAATTCTTGGGTCATCACCTTCAGGAAATACAATTTCTGGTTTTGATGCTCTTACTTTACTTCTCAAATTTTCAATTAATGACATAATGTCCCCCTTTTTTATTTATGCTTATATTATATATCTTATAAAAAATAATTTAAAGTGAATAAGGTTTGAAATTTACATCTTCTATAACTTCATTGAGCCTTACAGAGTCTGCAACGAGCTTTGCAAGTCTATGGTGCTTCATTGTGTGGACTCTTAAAACTTCCACGCCCTTGTAGGCCGCGAGAGTCGTAAGGGCAGCTGATGCTTCGTCTCTATTTTCAAAGCCTTCTTCATTATTTCCATCAGCTTCAATATTATTTTCTGTCAAAATATTTGTGATAAATCTCTTTCTTGATACTCCTAAAAATGTGAAGCATCCCATTTCTCTTATTGTGTCAATTTTGTCTATTAATTTTAAATTTTCCTTTTTAGTTAGGGCAAAGCCAATGCCTGGGTCAAGCATAATTCTATCTCTTGTCATGCCATTTTTTTCTGCTCTTTCAAGAGATTTCCCTAGATACTTTTTCATGACTTCCACGATGTCCATGTCTTCAAAGGATTTTAATTCTTCATCAGTAAAGGCTCCCTCTCCACCAAAGGATGGGAAGTTGGCAGATGACTTGTGATTTGGCCTTGCAATCTTTGGATTAAACATTAAAATTGCGCCCACATCACTTTTTCCTACCACTTCAGCCATTTTAGGGTCGCCCATAAAACCTGTGATGTCATTAACAAAGTCAACGCCTGCTTCTATTGCAGCCTGTGCCACATCTGCCTTCCATGTGTCAATGGATAGGGGCACATCTGTCATAGTCTTTAATTCTTTTATAACTGGCACAACCCTACTAATTTCTTCTTCGATTTCTACATAAGTAGAGCCTGGTCTAGTGGATTCGCCACCCAGGTCAATCATTTTTGCACCGGCCTCAATGAGTTCCATTGCCCTATTGATGGCCTTGTCCTTGCCATACCACTTGCCGCCGTCAGAAAAGGAATCTGGTGTAACATTTACAATGCCACATAAAATTGTTTCCTTGCCACTTTCTAAAACTTTGTCTTTATACTTACAAATTAAATTATTCATTTTTCACTCCATTTTTTATTTTTCTCGTCAAGTTAATTCTATGTCTAAGATCTTTTAAAATCAAATAATTTTTAAATAGCGTAGTAGTGCAAAACTCCATCTTGGTCTTTTTCAAAGTCAGCCTTGCCTAAGGCCCTTAGGTGTTCAAGGTGAGCGTGAGCTTCTCCTGCTGCGAAAAACTTTTGCGTGTTGGGAAATTCAGAAAAGTCCCTTGCCCTCATGTCCCAAGACATATTCATGGCAATGTCACGAACTGTGCACTTGCCCCTAGCCTCTAAAGTCTTTAACGCCTCGTTAATTCTCTTTTCGTGATGAGTCTTTAGCTCGTCTATCCTCTTTGGCACGTCTTCAATAAGAGCCCTGTGAGATGAATAAAGATGGTCAATGGGAAGATTCCTTAATTTCTCAATGTTTTTAAGATACCTTCCAAGGCTGTCTCCCACAGTAAAATTCCAAAAAGTAATATTTGGAGTGATGTCTCCCAAAAGGTGGTCGCCGCAAAATAAAATTTTTCGGTCCTCTTCATAGAGGCCAACCATGCCTGGAGTGTGACCAGAAAAATCCATACCCTTAAAAGTAAAGTCGCCAAGCTTTAGGGTGTAGTCAGGATTAAAGGAAGTGTAGGGAAACTCTGCCTTAGGTCTATAACGAAAGCCTGCGTGCTCTTCAATTTTTAAATTGTCCTCATCCAGCCCTTGAAGATGGGTAGTCGCCATAACATCCTTCCACCTCTTTGAATTTGCATCAGCCATAGAAGACATCATGCGGTAGTCAATGTCTCCCATATAAATTTCCACGCCAAGCTCTTCATAAAACCAGGTTGCAAGACCTGTGTGGTCAGAGTGAAGATGAGTCAAAAATAACTTTGTCCTCTTTAAATCAATTTCCATTTCTTTTATAAAAGAAAGCATTTCACTCCTGATTTCTTCAGTGTTAAAGCCTGTGTCGATAATAAGAGCCTCGCCCCTAGACTTTACCATATAAATATTTATGCTCTTTAGGGGATTTCCCTTTAAAGGAATAATTTTACAATAAACGCCATCAGAAAGTTTTTTAATACTAGACATATTTCCTCCCACAGCTCATTTCATGTATAATAAATACGAGGTGAATTATGAGCGATTTTTTATTAAAACTTTTTAAAGTTGAAACCATTAACAAACTGCCTATTGATAAATTATACCCTATTATAGAGAGTTTAGACGGCGACCAAAGGCAACTCATTGCATCTTCCTATGATTTAGACCTTGAGGGACTAAGTTTGACAGAAGAAGTAGAGGAAATACATAAAAAAATTACCAGTGAATTTAAAAACACTCTCATGAACTTTGACGAAAAAGAGCATAAGTCCTTTTACGATTTTTATAATGGCGCCGTAGATTATTCCGACGAAAATGTCTATGTAAACATGAAAAAATTCACATCCCTAGGACTCATGTATCTCTTCCTATCAAAATCCGGCACTTATTTTAACTTCGTCATACCAGAAGAACTAATAGAGATGTATGAAGAACTTTTACAATCAAGCTAAAAAGTCGATTAAAATATAATTTAATAAACAAATTAATAATTGGACTGGCTAAGAATTTATAAAACATAATCATAACCACCGGCTAATGTGGTGACCCCATAAAGTTGGACCTAATACCAGGACTGGTAGTTTACTAGTTCTGGTATTATTTTATTGCTTTCC